>NZ_JZRD01000012.1:0-150904 GCF_000963995.1 Pantoea sp. SM3 | reverse complement strand
GTCTTAACTGATCGGCATTACGCAGAGTGACGCCATTTTTACTTCCGTAGGCAAAGCCGCCCTGACTGCTGAGAGGAGCACGTCATAACATTAAGGTTACGAAGATGACGTAGGCAGTGATGCTTTTGAGCCAGATTGATGCTTTCATCATCGCCAACCTGTGTCGTCACGTATATTGGCTCCTGGCTCCTGGCTCCTAGCTCCTGGCTCCTGGCTCCTGGCTCCTGGCTCCTGGCTCCTGGCTCCTGGCTCCTGGCAGCGTCCAGATTACTTCCGCCTTACACCCTATAAAATCGTTATAAAATCCTGCATGCTGTAAGTTTTCAGGGCCGCGATATCTCATAGCTATGACTGCCACCAAAACCGGATTTACCCTTGCAGCGCTGGCGATCGTCGCTGCGCTCGCCGTGCTGTTTTCCCACTGGACGGGGTTTCTCGCCTGGTCGCTACAAACACAAATCCAACTCCATCGCTTACTGGTCACGCATCTGCTGCAAATTAATAGCGGGCAATACAGCGCAGGGTTGTGGTTGATCGGCGTGACCTTCATCTATGGCATCTTGCACGCGGTTGGTCCCGGACATGGCAAATTTATCGTCACCACCTGGCTTACTACCCATCAACCACCGCGCGGTGTCGCGCTGAGCGTGCCGTTTCTCGGTAGCCTGGTGCAGGGTCTCAGCGCCATCGCGTTTGTCTCCATTCTTGCAATTGGCTTTAACCTGACCACGGGCGATCTCAGCACCAGCCGCTGGTATCTTGAGAAAGCCAGCGCGCTGTTTATCGCCGCGTTGGGCGTGATGATGATGGTGCAAGCCTGGCGCGGTCACAGTCAGCATCGGCATACGCATCAGTATCAACATAAACCTAAGCATGTGCATGAACATGAACATGAGCATGAGCATGAGCATGAGCATGAGCATGAGCATGAGCATGAGCAGCATCATACTGGCTGCGGTCATCATCACGGCATTACTGTGGAATCAGTGGATAACTGGAAAGCGTGGATCGGCATTATTATTGCCACGGGCGTGCGGCCTTGTAGTGGCGCACTCACGGTGCTGCTGTTTGCCAGCGTAATTGGCATCACCCGTTGGGGCATGTTTGCGGTCATGACCATGGCACTCGGCACGGGTATGGCGCTGGTTGCACTGGCCCTGTTTGTACGCCATTTTCGTCATCGTGCGGGAGAATTATGGTTGGCTGAGTCATCGCCACGCACACAGCAAATACTCGGGATGATACGTATTGCTGGAGGCGCTTTGCTGATCTTATTTGCGCTGGTGCTGTTTTTAACCGTGGTGCCCATCAGTGCTAATGGAGATTATATTGCGGCAGGATGCTGAGGAATATTGAGGGGTTCAAGTGAGCAACGCCGGGCCGGCATCCTTGCCGATCCGGCCAGTGATTCGCGAACTTAACCGCGAACCTGGCACAATGCGCATTGCTGCGCGCCCGAGAAGTTCACATTAGAAACGGTAAGACGCGGTGACTGAGAAGTTACGCGGCGTACCATAAACGATCCCGCCATTACCGACGTTTTTGTCATACTCTTTATCGAACAGGTTGTTCAGGTTAGCCTGCAGAGTAACGTTCTTTGTCACGTCGTAGCGCGCGAACAGATCCACCAGCGCATAACTGCCCTGACGCGCTCGCCAGGTACCGACACCTTCCGGACCAGTGATATCCTGGTAGGTCTTCGACTGCCAGTTCACACCGCCACCCAGCGTCAGCTGATCCAGCATCGGCAGACGGTAGCTGGTGAACAGGTTGAACGAAGTGCGTGGCAACTTTGAGTTGTAGTTCTCACCCTCACGATCTTCGGCGACATAAGTCGTGCCGCCGAAAGTCATCTGCCAGTTGTCCGTCAGTGCACCGTTCACTTCAAACTCAACGCCTCGGCTCACGACACCACTCTTACCTTCAAAAATTTCGTTGCCTGAGGCCGTGTATGTGCCAGTGCTCACTGGCGCATTATCCAGTTCAGTGCGGAACACTGACACCGAGGTGGTCAGTCGGCTGTTCAGCCAATCAGATTTCACACCCGCTTCGTAGTTTTTACCGATGACCGGGTTAAGGAATTGGCCGGAGGCATCCTGGCTATCCTGCGGCTGGAAGACCGAAGTGTAACTGGCGTAGGCTGACCAGTTATCATAGAAATCCCAGATCAAACCACCGTATGGCGTGATGTTGTTTTCTTCCTGCCGGGTGGTTAAACCTTTACGATTCCAGTTGGTATAACGTGCGCCTAAAATGGCATGCAGCGGATCGGCTAACGTAATGCGAGTGGCAAGGTAGGCCGATTTCTGACGCACCAGTTGCGTATCAGACGCTGGGGTACGAGGGTTCCAGTCGGACTCAGGATAGTTCCCGTTGTAGTCGTAGAAATTGCCCAACTGATCGGGTGAAATGTTGGTCCAGGCGCTGTAATACTTGTTGTCCTGACGGCTGTAATTCACACCCAGCATCAACTCATGCTGACGGCCAAACATTTCGTATGGACCGCTGGCAAACGCATCGACGGAATCCACTTTGCGTTTACCGGTGTTGTAGCCGGTACCGCCTACCGCATCATAGTTGTAGGAAGGATCGTACTGGTTAACGAGCAGACCGCTTTCTTTATTCACATAGCCGTCGATATACAGCTGCTTACTGTCGAGGAACATCTCATTGTGTGTGCCGTTAAGCGTGATGTTCCAGCCGTTATCGAAATTCTGCTGCAGGTTAACAAAGACTTTTTTGTTTTCTTTGTCGTTATACGCCCAATCCGTTGAGGTATTGTAGCCGCGACGCAATTTCACCTGTGAACCATCGGTATACCAACGTGGCGAACCACCCCACATGGGTGAGTCGGTATTCACCTGGGTAAACTCATAGCCCACAGACAGTTTGGTTTTATCGGTCAGGTCGGCATCCACCACGCCGTAGATGAATTTCTTCTCGAAACCATAACGCTCGATAAAGCTGTTTTTATCTTCGTATCCCGCTACCACGCGGCCACGCACATTGCCTTCAGGCGAAAGAGGCGCGGAAAGATCGGCGACGTAACGTTGCTTATCCCAACTGCCGTAGCTCGCCTCCAGGTTGCCGGTAAACTCCTTGCTGTCGGCGTGCTTACGCACCATGTTAATCGCAGCAGACGGGTTACCCGGGCCAGTCAGCAGGCCCGTTGCACCACGCACCACTTCAACGCGCTCATACAGCGCCATATCGGTTTGGGCATCCCCCAGGTTCCAGCGCGAAGCAAACGCCGTTGGAATACCGTCGATCATGTAATTATCGATGATAAAACCGCGCGAATAATAGTTAGTGCGATCCATATCGCCGCTGACACCTCTGATACCTGTGGTGTTCGACAGGACGTCATTCAGGGATTGCAGTTGCTGGTCCTGCATACGTTGCTTGCTGACAATGCTGACCGATTGCGGAATATCACGCGCGGTTAATGCCATTTTGGTGCCGGCACGAGTGACCGGAACGCTGTAATCTTTTGCTGCCTGCTCTTGCTGCGCATCGCTGCTGGCGCTGGCATCCACCATCAGAGTTTGTTCTGTGTTAGTGGTATCAGCGGCCTGGGCAATACCTGATGCCACCATCATGGCAAGCAGAGAGACACGCAAGGCACGTTGCGGCGCAAGGCCAGATTCCCTGACGCGCTTTTCTTTGAAAGACATAATATTCCTCAATCAACTTATCGTTATTTTGTGTTGGCGGCATAGCTGCTGACGTCTGTTAGATCCAGCCATAAATAACGTGCTGAAAAGGAATATCAGGATGAGGTATTTCCCGACTGCGCCCTCCTGGCGCAAACAGAACGACTGTAAAAATGCCGTTAAGAAAGCAAATGAGAAATATACGCATTAAGATTAGTATTGCAAGAAATTGTTACCTGTTATCTGACAATTTTACATTTAGATAAATCCTTATTCTTCAATGATTAATAATAAAGGTGGGTTATTTTCGATCATTATCATGCAGGTTATTGGAGCAAACCTGTGATAAATCACAGGTTCTCGTCGTGATGGTATTACCGGGGATCACCAGGGCCAGCGTTTTTCCGCTAAATCCACCAGTAAACGTGACGCGGGGGAAAGCTCACTGAGTGAGCGGAATTGCCAGCCAAAAGTGCGAGGCATCATCACCAGCGGCAGCGGTATTTCAATTAACTCGCCGCCCTCACCTTTTAATAATCGTCGGGATAGAAAACTCAATAATTGGGTTTGCGCCAGTACGGATCGCAGCGGTGACAGCGTGTTACTTTCCATTTGCGCCCGCGGCGGAGCATAACCCCCGCTGCGTAAGCGTTGTTCCAGCCACTGGCGCGTCGCGACGTTATCTGAAGGCAACAACCAGTTATATTCATCAAGCTGTTCTGGCGTCGGATGAATATTGGCCAGCGGATGGTGACGGCTGGCGGCAATCACCACCGGGTCCTCAATCAGCGGACGGGTAATAAATTCGCTATTCCCCTGTGGCAGAAAACCGAGAATCAGATCGACCTTGTTCTCACGTAGTAACTTTTGCAGCAAATCATTCATCCCGACCGTCACTTCGAGTCTGGCGGTGGGGGCTTTGTGCAACAGGTCTTTACTCAGCACTGGCAGCATAAATTCCGCTGCCGTGGCCGCTACGCCCAACCGGATGACGCCCGCCGTTCCCGCACCCAGCGCCTGTAAATCCTGTCGGGTGACCTGCATCATGTGCACGACTTTTTGAGCACGTTCACAAAGTAACAGTCCCGCTTCTGTGAGTTGCATCCCACGCCCCACCTTGAGAATTAACCGCGTGGCGTAAAACTTCTCCAGACGCTGCAGACATTTGGTTAATGCGGGCTGAGTAATACCAAGGGATTGCGCCGCTTTACCCAGATGCCCCGTCTCCTTCACCGCCAGCAGATAATGCAGATCTTTCAGTTCCATTCATTCCCACCAGGAATCAATTGATAAAATTCAGAGAATATAATTTATCACTCTACGCTGCCAGGATGGAATGACATTAACAACAGAGCAACAGGCTGTTCGCGTCACCTTGTGGCGCTTAACAAGGGAGTAAAGGATGAAACATTCATTGAAAGCACTGGTCGCGATGATCGCATTGGCCAGCAGCGCACAGATAGTGGCACAAGACACACTGCCTGTGACGTTACCGACGCAACAGGACAGTCGTCTGGAGCAAGTCGCTACCTCACCGCGCGTGTGGAATGGCATTACCGTCAGTCATGACAACCGTCTGTTCGCCTCGTTAACGCAATCGGAAGGGGCGGGTCTGCAGCTGGCAGAAGTGATCAACAATCAGTTGAAAGCGTTTCCCGATGACAGCTGGAACCAGTGGAACGTTAACGATCCGGAGCATCATTTCTACCACGTGAATGCATTGCGTATCGGCCCGGATGGCGATCTGTGGGTGATGGATTCAGGCAATAAAGGAATTGGTACCGGCGATCAGGCCGTGCCCGGTGGCGCCAAGCTGGTCCACATTAGTCTGGCCACTGGCAAAGTGTTGAACAGCTATGTGTTTAAGGCACCGACGCTGCAACCCACCAGCTATCTGGATGATGTGCGTTTTAATGGTGATTTCGCCTATATCACCGATCCGGGTGCGGTGGGATTAGTGGTGCTGAACCTGAAAAGTGGCAAAAGCTGGCGGGTGCTGGATAACCACCCTCTCTCGATTGATCATCAGCCGATTTATGCGGATGGCAAGAAGTTGATTCTGCGCGATGGCCGTGAAAAACGCGTAGGTCTCGATCAGCTGGAAGTTTCGCCGGATGGCAAATGGCTCTATTACCAGGCGATCCCGGGGCCGCTGGCTCGCATTGAAACCCGCTATCTGAATGACAGTGCCCTTTCGGCTGCAGAAGTGGCGAAGCATGCGGAGAAAGTGCGCGAAACCTGGAGTACCGGCGGAACGGCCATCGATGCCGAGGGCAACATTTATGCTTCGGATATCAACACCCGCAGCATTAAACGTATTGCGCCCGATGGCAAAGTCACCACCGTGGTGCAGGATCCCCGCCTGGTGTGGATTGATGCGATGTGGGTATCTGACGGCGCACTGTGGATGCCGTCCGGACAGATCAATCGCACGCCCGCGACCACTGGCGGCAAACCGTCAACCGTGGAATATCCGGTGAAGCTATACCGTTTGCCGTTACCGATTAAGCCTTCGCCGCGGGATCATCAATAAGGCATAACGTGCCGTTTAACGCTGTTTAGCGCGGTGTTCATGCCGCGCTTATTCAACGTTATCTCTATTGATAAACAGGAGGAAATAACACCCAGATAAATCATCACCGTTCGCTATTTTAAATTTATTAAAACTAAGAGGTTACGCACATATTTCGCGTAAACCTAACCTTGTGCCTGCCGAAAAAAACGCTGGATAATATTCCCAGATAGACGAGGTTGCAGAAGGTTAATTTGAACAATAAATAATCATTCGCTGTTTTTTATTTATTTCGAACACGTTGCGTTTGCTACCCACAAACGTGCTCTATCCCTCCGGACAGGAACCCTCGTCATGCTGCTGATCATCAGTCTGCTTATGATAATCTGCTTTATTGGCTTATTAATGAGCAAAAAGCTTTCCGCTCTGACTGCATTAATCCTTATCCCTACGCTATTCGCATTGTTATCTGGCCATGGCGCGGATATGGGTGCCATGGTGATCAAAGGATTGCGTACCGTCGCGCCCACCGGCGTAATGTTGATATTCGCGATGCTCTATTTTATGAGCGTAACGGATGCTGGGATGTTTGATCCGATTATTAAACGGATTGTGTCTGCGGTCGATGGTGATCCGGTGAAGATATTTGTTGGCACCGCACTGCTCGGCTTTATTGTCGCCTTAGATGGTGATGGCGCGACAGTGTATATGATTGTGCTTTCCGCCTTTATGCCAATATATGAGCGTATCGGATTATCAAAACTGAGCGTTGCCGCCCTGTTATTACAGTGTACCGGGCTGGGCAATATGTTTCCGTGGGGTGGCCCTACGGCGCGTGCAGCGGCCGCTGTTCAGGCTGACGTCTCTACTCTGTTTGTACCGTTGCTGGTTCCGCTGCTGGCCTGTGTGGCATGGACCTTTATTCTGGCGGTGATGCTCGGCAGAAGTGAACGCAAGCGTCTGGGATTCCAGCAGCCTATCCCAGTGGATCGCGCCGCGATGCAGTTCGAAGAAAAAAGCTGCGTAGCCTGGCGTTTCTGGTTTAACTGGGCACTGACCATTGCACTGATGACCTTCCTGGTGCTGGATGTGATGCCCATGGCGTATCTGTTTATGCTAGCCACCGCCATCATGTTCGTTGTCAATTATCCGCAACTGGGCCAACAGCAAGAGCAGATCGGCCGCCATGCGCCCGCCATCCTTGCCGTGGCAGGATTGATTTTCGCTGCGGCGGTGTTTACCGGCATTTTTGCTGAAACCGGTATGGCGAACGCCCTTGCTCAAGCGATTGTGCACACAATCCCTGCGTCGCTGGGTCCCTACCTTGCGGTGATTACCGCCTTGATCAGTATTCCCGTTACCTGGATGGTATCGAATGATGTGTTTTATTTCGGCATGCTGCCGGTGCTGGTGCAGGCTGCGGGACATTATGGTATCGAACCGATTGAAATGGCACGCGCCGCCCTGGTCGGTCAACCGGTTCATATTCTCAGCCCACTGGTGGCCTCGACCTATTTATTGGTCGGCATGCTGAAACTGGATTATGCGCAGACACAACGGTTCACGCTGCGTTGGTCATTTATCACCTCGATTGTATTATTCGTGGTCGCACTGATCACCGGTTGCTTCCCGTTTTATCGCAGTCTATAGAATATATTCACTCCCCTTGTAGCCGCAATTTTTTGCGGCTACGCCCTCGACTAACTTGAGTGAAATATCTGCTTTGTATTTTATTGTTCGATATAGACACAATTTGCTGAAAGCTTATTTTCCGGACAATTCTGCATTATGCGCAATATTTTCATTTGATAAAAATTAACGTAGAATGCCCCCTTTCATCTTCGTTATAAAAGTTATAAGGGTTTATTCATGAGCGATGCACTCAAAGCATTGAACAATCTTCGTACGCTGCGTGCCCATGCGCGTGATGTTGAGATTGCGGTATTAGACGAAATGCTGGAAAAGTTCGCCGTGGTGGTTGCAGAACGCCGTGAAGAAGCGGAAGCGAATAATGCCGCTCAGCGCGAAAAAGAAGAAAAACTGGCGCTGTATAAAGAGATGCTGCTGAATGATGGCATCGATATTAGTGAATTAACGAAATTAAACCAGGGCGAAACCAAACCGAAAGCGAAACGTGCGCCACGCCCGGCGAAATATAAATTCATCGACGAAAACGGTCATGAAAAATTCTGGACCGGCCAGGGCCGTACTCCATCGCCAATCAAATCCGCTTTAGACGCGGGCGGTTCGATGGATGATTTCCTGATTTAACCTATCAAAAAAAGCTGCCACTTTTTACAGTGGCAGCTTTTGCAAATAGGGCTTTAAGTGACGAACGCTATACCATTCCTGGCGACCAATTAAATCCCTATTTCAACGCTGCACAGGCCTTCGCAATTCGTTTTCCGGCTTCGCGCACGCTGTCGATATCCGTGGCAATAGACAGGCGGAAATACGGCGATAAGCCATACGCGCTGCCCGCTACGCCGGACACGCCGCTTTCCAGCAGATAATTCAGCACATCCTGTTCGCTCTCCAGATGCTGACCATCTGGCCTTGTTTTGCCCAGCAGCCCGGCACAGCGACAGAAGATAAAGAACGCCCCCTCAGGATTCAGCACCTCAATACCTTCTACCGGGCGGAGTTGCGCCATAATCGCATCCCGGCGATCCTGATAGGCCGCGCGCTGCGGTGGCAGGAAATCCAGCCCACCGTTTAACGCCGCCACTGCTGCCGCCTGACTGATCGCGCTGGCACCCGAACTGTTCTGCGACTGCACCACCACCATGGCATCAACCAACGCTTGCGGACCGGCACCAAAGCCGATGCGCCAGCCGGTCATGGCATAGGTTTTCGACACGCCCCCCACCAGCAGAATGCGATCGGCTAAATCTGGCGCTACCTGCAACAGGCTAACGTGTTCACGTCCATCAAACAGAATGTGTTCATACAGTTCATCCAGCATGATCCACACGTTGGGATGGTCACGGAGCACTGCCGCCAGGGCCGTTAACTCTGCGGCGTTATACACCGCACCGGATGGATTACCGGGATTATTCAGCACCAGCCAGCGGGTTTTATCGGTGATCGCTTGCGCCAGCTGCTGCGGCTGCAGCTTGTACTCTTGCTCAAGCGGGCAGTTGAGCAACACCGCGTCGCCGCCGTTAAAACGCACGCTATCCGGGAACGTCGGCCAGTACGGCACTGGCACAATCACCTCGTCGCCGTCATTTAAAGTGGCAGCAAAGGCATTGAAGATGATCTGCTTCGCCCCGTTGGCGATGCAAATCTGCCCCAATGCATAATCCAGCTGATTTTCCCGTGCCAGCTTGGCCTGCACCGCTTTACGCAGCGGGGTGGTGCCATTAGTCGGCGTGTAGCGGGTCTCACCGTTATTCATGGCTTCTGTCGCAGCATCGCGGATGTGCTGTGGTGTATCAAAATCCGGTTCACCGGTGGTGAGATCCAGAATATCTACGCCCTGCTCTTTCAGCTGGCGCGTCAACTGGCGCGCCGCGGCATTGGCAGAGAGCGACACGGACTGCACACGCTTTGATAAGGTGACCATAATCAGCTCCTAAAAGGTTTACAGCGCGGGCAGACCGAGGTTCTCGCGCAGCGTGGCGAATTCGTAATCATCGCGGAACAGACCACGACGACGAAGTTCCGGGATCACCAGCTCGACAAACAAATCCAGTTGCTCTGACATGATGGCAGGCATGATGTTGAAACCATCGGCTCCGCCCTCTTTCAGCCACAGCTCAAAGTCATCGGCGATGTCTTCCGCGGTGCCAACAATCACGCGGTGACCACGCGAACCGGCAGCCACGGCGGCCAGCTCACGCAAAGTCAGGTTTTCACGCTTCGCCATATCCGTCATCAGCTTGACGCGGCTCTGATTACCTTCGCCGAGCGGGACTTCAGGGACTGGACCATCCAGCGGATACTGGCTCAGATCCATGCTGAAACGCAGCGAGAGCTGACGCAGACCGTTTTCGATATCCACCAGCGTATTCAGCTCTTTCCACAGCGCTTTGGCTTCTTCGCGGGTGCGTCCGACAATTGGCATCACGCCCGGCATGATCACGACGTGATCCGGATTACGTCCGGCGGCAATCACCTGATCCTTCTGCGAACGGTAGAAGGTTTGCGCCTCTTCCAGACTGGCCGCAGCGGTGAAGATCACTTCGGCGGTTTCGGCCGCCAGTTTTTGCCCATCGGCAGATGAACCGGCTTCAATGATCACCGGACGTCCTTGCGGGGAGCGTGTAATGTTCAGCGGACCCTGCACCTGGAAGTGCTCACCCTGATGATCAATCGACTTAATTTTGTCATTGACGAAGTATTCACCGGTCTCTTTGTTTGGCTGCACCGCTCCCGCTTCCCAACCTTCCCACAGCTTGTTGGTCACTTCTAGGAACTCACGCGCACGCGCATAGCGCTCGGCATGGTTTGGCATATCGTTGCGGCTAAAGTTACGTGCCACGTCGGTAGAGAACGACGTCACCACGTTCCACGCCGCACGGCCACGGCTGATGTGATCCAGCGACGAGAAGCTGCGCGCCATAGTGAAGGGATCGCTAAAGGTGGTGGACGCGGTGGCCGCCAGACCAATGCGTTTGGTGTTCACCGCCAGCGCCGACAGCATGGTCAGCGGCTCAAGGCGCGCCATGGTCGATGGCAGACGGTACATGCTGGTCGCCAGCGCATCACCGACGAAGAACAGATCGAATTTACCGGCTTCGGCTTTTTTTGCGATGGTGATCAGCCAGTCAATGTCAGTGGGATCGCCGAGTTTTTCCGTGAGACGCCAGCCGCTGACGTGTTGCCCTACGGGTTGTACGAAGAGGCCCAAGCGGATGCGTTGTGGTTGTGCAGTAGCCATGAAGTTGTCCTGGTCAATAAAGAGGGTAAAAAGTTAGAAACGGTTCTCAGTCGCCAGCAGCGCCTGCTCTAACGCATCCGCATGAATGCGGAACGGCAGACGTTCAGCGCTGGCCGCCGGGAATTTAATTTGTTCCGCAATTGTGCGTATCGCCGCCGCGCGGTCGCCAGTCAACGGCGCCAGCGTCAGTGGCATCGCATACTGACGCAGCAACGCCAGCAGTTCCGCATCCGGCACGCCATCGTGTTCAATCAGTGATTGCACCAACAGGCTGTAACCGACTTTTTCACCGTGCAGCCAATGATGCAGCTCAGGCTGGTGCGTCAGACGGTTATGAATGGCATGGGCAAAACCGGGGGTGGGCAGTTGATCGCGCACGCTGTTCGCCAGACCCGCCAGTACGATGTTGGCATCGATCACCTTCACCAGTTCCGGCGTAACCTGCTGTTTTTCATTGGCGTTGACGGCGGCTTCACCTAACTGGCGATAGACATCCAGCGCACGTTGCGCCGTCATCACTTTGAGATCGAGCGCCAGATCGTGTGGGTTGCTGCGCAGATAGGGGGCAAATTCGTAGTACTTCGCCAGCGCATCCACGATCCCCGCTTTGAGGTAACGTACATCGCTGCGGGCGATCACTTCGCTGTCCACCAGCACCAGCTCGGGCATTTTACCCAGCGGCTGGCTGCGCACATGGCCGCCCTGCTCGTTGTAGATAATGGCCACCGGCGACCAGGCGGCACACGTGGCGGCAAGCGTGGCAAAGTTGATCACCTTCAGATCAGGTAACTGGCTGCCCACTGCTTTGGCGGCATCCAGCACGCGACCACCGCCCACCGCAAACAGCAGCTCGGCTTGCTGCTGCTCAACGTTGTTTTTTAGCGTTTCGATGGCGACGTCGGTACATTCACCGCGCAAATACTCCAGCTCCCAGCGAATACCGTTGGCTTCTAAACTCTGGCTTAATTCCGGATTAACCGCTTGCCAGGCGTTGGGAGAAGTGAAAATGCGGATATGTGTGGCATAAGGTTTGATAAATTCACCGGCACGCGCACGCAGGCCAGCTTCATGTGCATAAGCACGCGGAGATTTGATCGCTAACACGTCGTCACCCTGATTAAGAATAAGGCTATAACGAGAAAAGTTATTTTATTTCATGAGGTTAATGAGAAATAGTTATAGCGCTATGTAATTTATGCATACTACGGTAAATCGCGATATAAGCAATGGAAAAGCCGCCATTTCATTTTCACAAATTCGCATTAGCTTAGTTATTTTTCACATATAGAAGCCTGTGGCATTACTGATATTCTGAGTTGCTTAGCACGCTGGGTATTGAGTTTTAGCGCCTTTGAACGCGCGGGTTTCGCCCACACAGTGTTGCTCAATCTGCATTCACTTTACCGCTTTCAGGCGGTTTCCCGGGGATAGATATGTCACTTGAATTTCGTCAGGTCAGAGAAGATGAGGTTGAAACCTATCAGGCGCTGATGCACGCCGCGTATGCGCCGACGCTGGCAATGGGCATCAAATTTGATGCCGCCACAGCAGACCATGAAAAGACGCTGCGTCACCTGCAAAGTCACGGCGTTTATGCGCTTTATGCGCAAGGCGTGATGGTTTCCTCGGTCACCGTGCGCTATCCGTGGGGTCCGCTGCCAGGCCCGTTTGGTCTGCCGCATATTGGTTGGTTCGGTGCCCATCCCGACTATCCCGGCAAACAGTATGGCCGCCAGGTACAGGATCGGCTGGAACAAGAGATCCTGCTAGGCAAACTGCGCGCCCCTGCGGTGTCATTAGGCACCGCCACCAGCCATCCATGGCTGATCGAGATGTATAAAAAGCGCGGCTTCCAATTGATGCATACCACCGATCTCGGCAAAGGCCATATCACCCAATATATGAAGAAAGTGCTGGATAACAGCGCGCATGATGCGTGGATGACACGTCAGGCCGCACAACAAGGAAGCAAATAATGAGTTTTGATGAGAGCGCATTGGGTCAACATTTGGTTGCCTTCCGCCATGAGTTACACCGTTTTCCAGAACTCTCCAATGAAGAGTTTGAAACCACGGCACGTATTCGTCAGCAGCTTGATAAACACCAGATCCGCGTATTGGATTTGCCGCTTAAAACCGGTTTGGTGGCGGAAGTGGGTCCCGAAAATGGACCGCTGATCGTGCTGCGTTCCGACATTGATGCGCTGCCGATTGAAGAGCAGTCTGACGTCACGTTCCGTTCAGAGCGCCCAGGCGTGATGCACGCGTGCGGCCACGACTTCCACAGTTCCGCCGCGCTGGGTGCGGCGATTCTGCTGAAACAGCAGGAGGCCCAGTTGCCGGGCCGCGTGCGTATTTTGTTCCAGGCCGCCGAAGAGACTGGCCAGGGCGCGCCGGATGTGATTGCTACCGGCGCACTGCAGGATGCCGTGACGATTTTCGGCATTCATAACGATCCTTCGTTACCGCCGGGCGTGATAGGCAGCAAAGCCGGGCCTCTCACTGCGGCCGTCGATCGCTTTGATATCAAGATTACCGGGACGGGCAGCCACGCAGCCAAACCGCATCAGGGCAACGATCCGATTGTGATCGCCGCGCAAATAGTTTCGGCCGCACAAACGCTGATCAGCCGTAATGCACCTTCGGGTGATAATGCGGTGGTCTCGATAACCCAGATCCACAGCGGCAGCACCTGGAACGTCATCCCGGACAGCGCGTGGCTGGAAGGTACGGTGCGTTCGTTCTCACAGGAGACGCGCGAACGACTGGAGCAGCGCTTCCGTGAGATTGTGCAGGGTATTGGCGCCGCCTTCGCGGCCAAAGTCGAATTTAATTGGCACGCTGGTCCACCGTCGGTGGTGAATGATGCGCACTGGGCCGATTTCGCCCTGCAACAGGCAGCGGCCAGCGGCTTTGAAGCACGCGTTGTTGAGGCTAGCCCAATCGGTGAGGATTTTGCCTTCTACCAACAGCAACTGCCGGGGGCGTTTATGATGATTGGCACCGGTGAACCTTATGCGCTGCATCATCCGGCGTTTCGGATCAACGATGATGTGCTGCTGCCCACATCTCGCTATCTGGCCAATCTGGCTGTGGCGGCATTGCACAGTCTGGAGCAGTCATGAGCATCACTCCCGATCTCGCTGAGTTGATCGTTCACAGCCAGCCGGATGCCGCCGCACGTGAATCAGCCCGCGAAGGGGTACGTGATTTTCTTGCCGTCAGCTGGCCGGTTCTGCAAGGCCAGGTGCCCGACAGCGGCTTGCCCGCGCTGCGCAGCGTTTATGCCGATGGCAGCCCTCGCTCTCAGGCGCTGCTCCTTGGTTATGCCGCTCACGCGCTGGATTACGATGATTTCCACGCTGATTTTCGCGGTCACCCCAGCGTGGTGATCCTCCCTGCGCTGTTTGCCTGGCAGCAGCAACAGGCGGCAGAGATTGATGATTTTCTCGATGCTTACGCCATCGGTGTGGAAGTGGCCGGACGGCTAGGGTTGGCCGCCAGCCAGCAGCATTATGCGTTAGGTCATCACAACACCGCGACGCTGGGCACCCTGGCCGCCGCAGCCGCGCTGGCTCGCCTGGTGAAACTGGATGTCGGCGCGACGGCCAACCTGCTCGGCATCGCCACCACTCAGGCCAGCGGGCTACGCGCGCAGTTCGGCTCTGCCGTCAAACCTCTGCACGCCGGATTGGCGGCTGAACGTGCGGTTACGGCAGCACAGCTCACGTTGGCGGGTTTCGATGGTAAACAGGATGGCGTGATTGAGTCATTTCTTGCTGCCAACAGTAACGGTCAGGCGCAACCTGAGAAATTGCTCAGCGGCTGGGGTGATCCGTGGCGTATTGTTTCGCCGGGGCTGGAGTACAAACCTTTCCCGACCTGCGCCGGAACACACAGCGCAGCGGAAGCCGCGCGTATCCTGCGCAATGGCTGGCTAGCCAGCGGCAATTCGCTGGAAGCGCTGCTGGATAACATCACCGACATTAGCGTGGCGTTCCCGCCGGGCGGTGATATTGCCGCCTCAGTCACATCGCCCACCAATGGGATTGAAGCGCGTTTCAGTCTGGAATACGTGATTGCCGCGATGCTGATCTTTAACGACCTGCGGCTGGAAGATTTTGCGGAAGGCGATCTTAATCATGCTGTGATGCCACTGGCAGCCAAAGTGAGACGAGTACCTGATGACACCGCGCCGCCAGATGCCATTAATCCCGCATTGCGTTTTCATCTGGTCACTCTTACCTTGCGCGATGGCACCCGGCTGCAACAGCGTCGTACCCGTCAGCAATCCCTGGCCGATGGCGTGGACGTTGAGGGTAAATTGCGTCTGGCATTGCGTCAGGAGTCGGGCGAGCGATTGCAACAGGTGCAGCAAAGTAGCGCATTGCAGACAACCGCTGATCTGGCGGTGCTGCAGCAGTTATTACGCGTTTAATATCTTGATGCAGCGCTTTTAATTCACCACGCCACAGACGAAGTTGCGTTTACCAGGATGACGAGTGCCGTATTAAACTACAGGTCGCCGCACCTGCACAGGAGTCAACTCTGGTGCGTGCGGCCTGAACCACTCCTGACTGCCAGACTCTTAGCGTAGGCACACCCCATGACCAAAACCCAGCGACTATTGGCACTCGTGCAATTGTTACGTTGTCACCGACATCCGATAACTGCACAGCATCTCTCAGAGCAACTCAGCATTAGCGTGCGCACCGTATATCGCGACATCATCAGCCTGCAACAGCAAGGTGTGGAAATCGAGGGCAGCGCCGGATTGGGGTATTTGCTGAAATCCGACGGTCATTTACCGCCCTTGATGTTTTCCCGTCATGAGATTGATGCGCTGGCGTTGGGCCTTGATTGGGTCAGCCGCCACACTGATGCCAAATTAAAATCCGCCGCACAGCACGCGCTGGCAAAAATTTATGCCGTCATGCCAGCGCATTTATCGCATGGTATCGATCATCAATCATTGCTGGTCGCTTCGCGGGGAGAAGCCCTGTTTGAGAAGCACCTGCCGGAACTGCGTCAGGCAATCCATACCCGCAACAAAATCTCGCTGCGTTATAACGATCTCAAAGACGTGTCATCCACTCGCATCATCTGGCCCGTGGTGCTGGGGTATTTTGACCGTGTGCGCCTGCTGTGTGGCTGGTGCGAACTGCGCCAGGATTTTCGTAATTTCCGCGTCGACCGCATTGAAGAGATTGTGGTTGAGGATGACAACTATCCCGGGACGCGTCATCAGTTGCTTAAGCGCTGGAAGGATTATCAGCAAGCACGCTATCCCGATTATCGATAATGGGTTTACAGCATACCGCTGTAGAGCACCGGTCCGGTGGGTTGCCCCGTTGGTGAACCGCCCTGAGGTTCCAGGCTAATGGCAAGGGTAGCCCCTGCTGCTAAGGCTCGATTATCCATTTCAATTTGCGTTGCCGCATGGTCTGCCAGTAAACCCAACGAGACCGGGGATTGCCCCGCAGGAATCAGCCAAAGTTGCAGACTCCTGGACGCATTAATGGCGACGGGTTTAAGCGGCGATAATTGCAGATAACGGCGGTCGCTGCTGCGGCTGACCACCCATTGTCCCTGATGCTGTGAATCCCCCAGAATCACCAGGGGTGCGAATTCATCAGGGCGATGATTGTAATAGGATACAAGGGTGAATGCCGCAAGACCTGCAGCAACCAGCCAGCCAATATAAGGATTGGCGCGTTTCACCGGGGTTTTAGCGGGAAGACTCAAGGCAATTTTTTTCCACACGCGTTCCGGCGGGATTTCAGGTCGCAAATGGGTGTCCATTCCTGCCAGCATTGTCTGCCAGCTTGCCACTTTCGCAGCCAGTTCCGGCTCCTGTTGCAGCCGCCTCTCGAAACGCAATCGTGCATTGCCGCGCAATGTTCCCAGGGCATATTCGGCGGCGAGCGCATCATCATGTTTATTGTTTTTCATAAGCCCACGCACTCCCGAAGATGCTCCATCGCACGACGGATCCAACTTTTTACTGATCCAACCGGTTGCTGCATCCAGGCAGCAATATCGCTGTGCGACATCCCCTGATAATAAGCCAGCGTCACACTCTGTCGCTGCTCATGACTCAGATGCTGCAGACAGTGATGTAATCGGGCGGTCTGTGAATCGTCAAAGGGTGCATCTGGCCCTTCCGCCTCACCCTCCGAAACGTTATCGCTGTATTCTTCAGACAGGATGGCCTCACGCGCCTGTCCACTGCGCAGCCAATCAATACAGCGATTGCGCACAATATGCGTCATCCAGGTCATCGGAGCGCTAAGTGCGGCATCATAGCTGTCGGCTCGATTCCAGATAGTGAGGAAACAATCATGCAGCACCTCCTCCGCCCAGGCTCGCTGGCGTAATGTGCGCAAAGCAAGGGCGAAAAGATGAGGCGAAGCGAGTCGATACAGTTGTTCAAATGCCTGGCGATCGCCTTGCGCAATCGCCCGCATTAATTTCACCTGCTGTTGAGCCAAAACGTTATCCATGTTTTTCCCGGAAGGCATTGAAATGCCTTCCGAGTATAGACAATTACTTAGGCATCAGAACGGTATCGATAACATCAATCACACCGTTTTTCTGATTCACATCATAAGTACTGATATTGGCCACATTGCCCTGGCCATCTTTCAGCTGAATATTGTGAGGACCATTACTCATAATCCACAAAGGCTGACCGTTAACGGTTTTCAGCTCCGCGTGACCGCCACCTTGTTTGATTTTCATCATCAGCGCTTTCATGTCGTATTTACCGGCCACGACATGATAAGTGAGGATGCTGGTTAACTTGGCTTTGTTTTCCGGTTTTACCAGATTATCCACGGTGCCAGCTGGCAGTTTCGCAAACGCGGCGTTGGTTGGCGCGAACACAGTGAAAGGACCTTTTCCTTCGAGTGTTTCCACTAAACCTGCTGCCTTCACTGCGGCCACTAACGTAGTGTGATCTTTAGAATTGAGGGCGTTTTCAATGATGTTTTTCTGCGGATACATAGCGGCACCGCCAACCATGACAGAGTCAGAGTTCATGGCTGCGAAAGTCGTGGCGGAGAACATCAGAGCGCCAGAGATGACTGCGGTGGTGATTAGCTTTTTCATCATAAATCCTCGTTGTTGGGGAGCGAAGAATTTGCTCACAACGGGATATACGTAAGGAGGGGGCCAACTGGATGCAGATAAAAATAAAAAAATTTTCGCCCCTCACAAAACGGTTTTAAACACCGTCATGTGAGGGTGCGCTGGCTTTACATCTCGTCTTCAGGTTCCAGGGCGTCCTGAATGGCATCAGCCAGATTGGAAATTTCATTCGCTACCGCCTGAAGATCCCACGAAGCTTTAGAACCGCTGGCAGAGGTTGAAGCGCTGACGGATTCCTTCGCCACCGCTAAAGCGGCCGCCACAGCGATGGTGCGCTTGTGTTGTTCTGCCGTCATACCCATTGGGGGTGGTGCAAAGTAGTCATTGACCATTTCATCTCTCCGTTTACCGCGTTCAAATAATTAATCCTGCGTGCATTATCAGGATATTGAGCACAAGTGCGACTAAAAGTTCACGTCACGTTCCTGACGGATGCTGTTTCAGCCCTTTTGTACTTACCGCGGGTAGGAATACTGACGCTATTCAGTGAAATCCCCTACCTTCCCGAAGAGCAGCTTGAGCCCGATTTTCTCATATTTCCGTTAAGCACTGGCAAGCCTTACGCCCAGTACCGATGTATTAAACATCTGAAGAACAATTGATCCTTCATAAATCAATTATTCCAGCTCAATACGTGTAATGGCATAATCAAGCTTAAAAAAGCGAGCATCATGATGGAAAAGACGGCTAAGAATCAGATACTGGATAGTGATATTGCGCGTCTGTTACTGAAACACAGAAAAGACAAGAACTGGACAGTGACTGAACTTGCCCAAAGATCGGGGGTCAGTCAGGCCATGATCAGCAAAGTTGAACGAGGTGCCTCCAGCCCCAGTGCAACTATCCTGAGTCGCTTAGCAAATGCCCTGAATATTACGCTATCAAAACTCTTCGCGGAACTTGAGCTTAACCACAACTCAATGGTGCTTTCAGCCGACCAGCAGCAGCACTGGACAGACGAGCAATCAGGTATCACCCGATGGTCTGTGTCTCCTGCGGGCGCTACACCTGAGCTTATCAAAGTTGAAATCCCTGCTCTGGGTCAACTCACGATTCCCGCAGCCGCTAATGAGCACCTTTCAGGGCAAACACTTTGGATATTAAGCGGCAGCCTGGATTTCAAGGTCAATAATCAGACCCATCATTTACGAGTGGGTGACTGTCTGGCTCTTACCTTTGCCAGCGAGTATCAAATGAGCAATCCTGATAGCGATCAGTGCTGCACTTACATCGTCGCTTTTAGTCATAAAAATCAATGATAATGCCCCTGCCCAAGGGGTTACATCTCATTAGTTTTGCTCAGATGTAACAGGGGGTACGGCCTTCCCTGATTATCCCGCTCGGAACGTCCTGAAACCTGAAAGCCCAAATGTTGATAAAACCCTACTGCTTGCTGGTTTTGTTCATTTACATCCACGCTTAGATGAGGATGAAGCGCCAGTGCATGGGATATCAACCGCTTACCAACGCCCAGTCCGCGAGCAGACGCATCGACAAAAAGCGCCTCCAGATGACCATCATGCAAAAACATAAATCCTACAGGCTGGTCATCCTGTTGAGTTGCTACCCAAACCGGTGTCTCTGAAAAAAAGCTGACGACTTCTTTTTCGATTTCTTCTCGGTCGTGTGCTGTCAGAAATTCGTGCGTAGCATCTACAGAATTTCTCCAGATTTGTACAATCTCTGGCGCTTCAGATGGGCGAGACATTCGTATTTTTAACATTAATTCTACCTCTTAGATGTTCACTTCCTGGTGAATACATATCATTAAGACTCACCTAAATTTACTATAGTGAATTTATTATCACAATAGTAAATATGGAGCATTAACCTTACTGTTAGCTCAGTCCACTCCAGTTTCAGATTACAGCGGGTCACTATTGTTTAACTTTCGCTGTGCGCCAGAAACGAGTTCATGCTGATGATGAAAGGGTCATACTCGATCTAAACCCCTTTCCTATCACTGGACGTCCATTTCGATTAATGAATGCCTTTTGATCGCTTCCTTGTTGCTTTGCCTTAGAGCAGCAGCGTGCCAACAGCGGACATGACTATTTCGGGAAAGAGATAATCGCTGATAACCCGCCCCAAAAGAACCTGGTAAAACGGGTTAGATAATCCCGCATGTTTAAACGATTTTTCGGGTGAACTGTTGCTCAGTAATAGTGCTTCCCCACTGATCGCCCTCCCATTCTTTTGACAATTCAAATCCGAATGATTCGTACAATCGTCTGGCCGCGGTGAGTTTATTAAACGTCCATAATTGTACTGACGTGAATTTATGTTCATCACAAAATCTCATCGCTTCTGAAATGAGTTTTCTGCCCAATCCGCTACCACGACATCCGTCGTCAAGGATGAACCAGCGCAGATGCGCCTCATTATTTCCCAGGTCTTCGCCGTCAATGGCGACTGAGCCGACAATGCGTTCGTTCAGCATCACCAGCCAAATCTGATTACAGGGCTTTTCCAGTCGCGACGTAAAATCAGCCAGACCGGCAGCCACCTTCGCTTCAAAAAAATGGCCGAATTGATGCTCTCTGGCGTAAAAGCTGCCATGCATTTCTGTAATACGACCAATCATCCCTGCATGATAACCCGAGACTATCTTGACGTTATTTCGTACTTGCCCTGCGGTGTTTTCCCGACAGGCTTTCAAGGCGCTGGCGTATGACGATAGGCCCTGAGATACAGCATCCTGAGTATAGGGATCAAGTTTCCCGAGAGCTGCTGCTACGCGTTGGTCAGCGTAAGCATTGATGCGCTGCACGGTATCTTTACCCTTCCCGGTGAGGCTCAGTCGCTTGGTCCTCGCGTCTACAGAGCATGGACTTTCTTCAAGCTCTCCGGCATCAACGAGTTTTGCGAGCATGCGGCTAACGCTGGACTTCTCCAGCCCCAAAATCTGCACCAGTTGAGCAGCTGTCATTGCGCCATGAAGTTCAACTTCAAGCATGGCGTGAACGGCTGACGGAGGATAATCCGTTGCAGCCAGATTTTGGTTCATGAAACCCAGTTCTCGCACCATTAATCGTGATGCCACACGGATATTTTTTATGTTTTGAAGTTCAGTAGCCATTAACGTTACCTTGCCAATTTGGTTGTACTATACAACCATTTGCGCAAAGGATTTGTCAATCGTTATGCAGTCTGACTTATAAAAGGTTAGATTTTAACGGGCGCAATGTGTTTCAGCCTGAAGTCCGAATTGACTAAACGGCTTCAGGCTGACCTTGATATCAATCAGGCGGTTTGCAGAAGAGAGTACTTCATTGTACCTGCGAGGTTTTCAAGCAAATTTTTCAGCATTTTGACCGACAGCATGACGCTCTGAAGATTGTAAAACAATGCCGGATCATGTTGCATCAGATAGTCCTCGAACTCACGCTCGCGGAGTGAGGTCATAGCAGCATTAATCTGGCTGCAAAGATGATTACAGTTGTTTATATACACATCCAGAGACTGATAATCGCCATCCGTCATTTGGAGAAGGAGCATATTCATTTGTTCGAACCGGGTCATCAGTTCGCGATGAGACTTCCCGTGTTTCAGGAAGGCATTTATATCCATTTTTTCCCTCAGAGATGAATCACACATCAGAAACGCTGCCAGTCAGTGCTTTCGGCTTGTCTCTGAGGAATCCGCACTTGTGATGTCAGCGGGACAGACTCAACTGGCATAGTGTGCTTAAGTGGTGTTGGTTCAACAGCCATAATAACTGGCAAAGTAAACTGCCTGACCATACCTGACAGCGTGAGTGCCTGATCCTGTAAGGACGCGGAGGCTGCAGAAGCTTCTTCGACCAATGCCGCATTCTGCTGCGTCACATCGTCCATCTGACTAATAGCCAAATGCACCTGATTAATGCCGGTATTCTGCTCTTCTGCCGCAGCGGCAATTTCACTGACCAGATCGTTAACCTGACGGAATGCTGCTTTGAGTTCCGTCATATTACTTTCGACCGTCTCAGCTTGAACCGCACCCGACTCCACCAAGACATAGGATGAATCGATCAGCTGTTTAATTTCCCGAGCAGCTTGTGTAGAACGCTGTGAAAGGCTACGAACTTCACCCGCGACCACGGCAAATCCCTTACCGTGCTCGCCGGCCCTCGCCGCTTCCACTGCAGCGTTGAGCGCGAGAATATTGGTTTGAAATGCAATCCCTTCAATCAGCGTGACAATTTCAGTGATTTTTTTCGAACTGCTTCTGATTTCCACCATGGTGCTTAACATACTTCCCAGGGACACGACGCTCGCATCAGACAGCACTGATGCATTACCGGATAAGCGACTCGCCTGACGTGTGTTCTCTGCAGTCTGTCGCACGGTTTCACTCAGTTCGGCCATACTGGCAGCCGTCTGTTCGAGCGAAGCTGCCTGCTGCTCTGTGCGGGAGGATAAATCCTCATTACCTGCCGCGATTTGTGCAGATGCCGTGCTCACCGAGTGAGAAGTCGTACTGACTGAGTGGAGTGCGGAACTGACACGATTGAGAAGCTGGTTAAATGCCTTCGCCATCGCACCCACTTCATCCTTACGGCTGTCATCGGCAGTCACGCTCAAATCCAAACTATCGCCTGCACGCAGCATGATTTCACTGATGTTCTTCAGGCTCCTGCGGATACGTAAAAGAGTCATGACGGTTAACGCACCAAGCAGAATGATGGCCACCGTTACGCAGGCTGACATTCCCCAAAGTGTCTGCTGATAAATCCTCTTATTTTGACTGCGAAGCCCTTCCGAAAGAGAAATATTAAGCGCGAGTTGCTTGCGGTAGTTGTCCTTTAAAGCCGTAATGGCGCCGCCAATGCCACTGTCGTTTTCGAGCATTCCCAGCGTTATCTCATCCTGGTGTGTTCGAGAGGCATTTAAAAAAGCAGGCAATCTCGATTCAACCAGCTTTAAAGTAGCCAGCCCTGTTTCGGTCATCTTTTCATCTTGATCACTGGATATGTCATTTTTTAAGTAATAATTTGCCAACGTTCGGATGTCTGCCATGCGGTGAGATATCTCACTTTCAATCGGCGGCATTCGCGTGTTGTCCGTCTGACTCTGATGTTTGTAAAGCGTCAGGGATAATCTGTTACTCCGGTCTATAAGATCGCCAAGGTCGCGTATTGAGGGTATCGCGTTCAACTGTACGTATTCAAAACGCTCCTGAAACCCTGATAAAAGCCTTAAGGAAACGGTGCCGCATAGAATGAGAGAAGCCGAGAGTAAGAGAAAAGCCAGGGTTAACCTTTGAGTAATATTCATCTTTTTTACCTGGTAAATGTTGAAATGAGATTTCTTAGCAACAATCACATCGGCAAAAGAAGAACAACAATTACATCAAATATACTGATTGAAGTTAATCCAACTTAATCATATTTCCTGATCCACCGCACTGACGTTCTCATTTTAAACACTTTTATTATTGGCGACTCAACCGCGCAGACATCCATTGACGATATTGAATCGGTGACATATCCATTACCTGGTTAAATGCCTTGCGAAAAGCCGTATCCTCTGAGTAACCACAGTCCTGTGCCACCTTGCGTATGCTAACATTCGTGCTCACCAGCATATTGCAGGCAGATTCTATGCGTACTCTCGTTATAAACTCCTTCGGTGTCTCTTGAGATAAGGTTTTGAGCTTTCTCTGGAGCGTTCTTTCTGTTGTGTGTAAAGCGTCGGCCAGTTCCGCTGCGGTAATGGATAGATTTTTTAAGCGAATGATTTCCTGCGCTCGAATCATGAATGCTGAGTCCGATTTGGCTGCCACATTTGAATGATTTAAACTTTGTCTAAGAAGATGATTATCATTGAGCGACATTTCTGAAGTCAGATTGGCCACCTCTGCGCCCGCTCCTTTTTCAATAAGGTGCATAGCAAGTGATATCCATGAAAAACAGCCCCCTGAGGTTACAATACCGCGGTCTTCCTCGACCATTTTCCCCTTGCTCAATTGAGAACTGGGATAACGCTCTTTGATCATGTGGCTCACCCACCACGTGGTGGAATAATGCCTGTCATCAAGCAAACCGGCTTCTCCTAAAACTACAGCTCCCGTGCCAGAAGCCGCGATGCAAACATTTTTTTCATGTAGTTCTTTGACCCATCCGGCTGCCTGACGAATGTTGTGTATATTTATAGGTTGTAAATCCGGGCCCAGCAACATGCCTGGCGCAATGACAACATCCAGATTCCCTGCCCCCTGAAAAGAGCTATCAATATGAATTAGCCTGCCTTCCGTATCCAGAACAGGTGCGCCGTCAGCACTGACAATAAGTGTTTCAAACGGGGCTGTCGAAAATTTGCACGCATGAGCAGGAGAAGAAGCAATCGCTTTATTGCTAATCCAGAATAAATCCGCCAGGCCAGCAATTGCGGAAAGAACGCTGCCTTCAAAGGCGAGTATGGCGATACGCATAGTGTCATCCCAAAATGTCGTAATTTGCGTGTTTTTTGCGACTATTTTACTTTCAAAATAGGTAGAAAGACGAACATCCAATTTTAAAGTTAATCAGGTCACTTTTGAAAGGAGTTAATGTTCCCTGAACCGAATCATAATTATTGCGCTTAAAATACACCTTCAGCCATCGAGCTGAGTTAAGCTATGTCCTGGCACTCCGTCGCTGCGTAAAAATAGCCATCAGATTGATATTTCAGCCTCACCCTCTACGCATTTATTTAACCCTTAAAACTAAGACAGAATTATCAATTATTAATCGACATCCCCAATGAACTGCCTCAACTCGCTGCGAATCGAAGCCGATATACTTACGGCAAGCATCTTTAACGGCCAGTGATCACATAGCCTGAACTTTATCTTTCAGCACACGACCATTAATTTGGCGTGTTTCACCAGCATTATGGCGCATTTAGCGTGTAGAATTACGATTTGAAAGATTACGATGTCGCCTATTATCAAAACATGTACCCAAGGAATCTGACAATGCAACGTAACCTTGCCTTCCCCATCAATATCGGCTGGAAAACATTGCTCAAAGATGTCGGATTTGAGCCTGAAGACATACTTCGAAAGGCTCGCCTGCCTGATGATACTTTTTCAAAAGCCGATCACGGCCTAAATACAGAAGAATACTTTCGTTTGTGGCGCGCTTTGGAGGCTGAAAGTCATCATCTCGCTTTTCCGCTGAACCTCATTGAAAAGGTTTCTGCTGAGATCTTCGATCCGCCGCTTTTTGCGGCACTATGCAGCTCAAATATGATGCAAGCTGTCCAGCGGCTGGCCAAATATAAACAGCTTATTGCTCCAATGCTGCTTGAAACCAACATTGATCATCAGGGTACGTTAACAGTTTCACCTATTTGGCTGTCTGCCACAGACACTCCCCCATCATTGCAGGTAGCAGAACTTGCCTTTTTACTTAAGCTTGCACGGATCGCAACACGTGAGCCTGTGAGGGCATCAAAAGTACAGCTATCGCAACTTCCAGCAGGAGCAGAACTCAGTCAATTTGACCGCTACTTCGGGACGGCTATCTCTTTTGGTGAATATCCTGCTATTCGTTTTTCTGCCACCGATGCCCTGCGGCCATTTCTGACAGTGAATCAAGGTATGTGGCAAGTCTTTGAGCCTGAACTGAGGCGACGTCTGAGTGAGTTAGATGTCACGGCTTCCACCGCTGAGCGGGTGCGTGCTGTGCTTCTGGAGTTGCTGCCCGCTAACGAAGCGACAATTGAGAAAACTGCTGAACGCCTGGGCGTGAGCAAGCGAACACTTCAGCGCAGGCTTGAGGAAGAGGGTGTGACTTTCCGCCATCTCATCAATACCAGCCGCGAAAATCTTGCCCGTCACTACCTGGTGAATACCCGTCTGCCCGGTTATGAAATTGCTTTTCTACTTGGTTTTGAAGACCCAAATTCATTCTATCGTGCATTCATGGCATGGACTGGCCAAACGGCTGAAAACCTCAGAAACGCCATGCATCCTTATTAAAAGAGACCTTATGAAAAATTCAGATAAGAATCGCGTTGTATTACTTGCAGGTGCATCAGGCCTGGTGGGTGGCCACATACTGCAGTTGCTGCTCAATGACTCTGAGGTGTCGTGTGTTCATGCTTTGACTCGAAGATCTCTCAGAGTGAGCCATCCAAAACTGCAGGTCCATTTGGTTGATTTTACCTCTCTGCCACAACTTCCTCATGCACATGAAGCCTATCTTGCTTTGGGCACCACCATTAAAGTCGCAGGCAGCAAAGAGGCTTTTCGCGCTGTCGATTTTGAGGCTAACCTTGCAGTTGCACAGGCAGCTATGTTGGCGGGTGTGAGCCGCATAGGGCTGGTTAGTGCCGGAGCCGCAAATGCGAAATCCTCGATGTTCTATACCCGTGTTAAGGGAGAGCTGGAAGAGGCACTCACCGCACTTCCATTAACCACACTGGTCATTGCGCGACCTTCCCTTCTGCTTGATTACCGCACCGGACTAGGCCAGCCACTTCGGCTGGGCGAACTAATCTCCATTCCGCTAGCCAAACTGTTGTCACCGATTCTTCCCGCTGCTTATAAGCCCGTGCGGGCGCTTGCTGTGGCCAGGGCACTGACACTAAAAGTGCCCGTCACTGCAGGGGTGGTTGTGCTGCCTTCGAACCAGTTGATCGAACTGGGCGTTACAACTGGATGAAACCTATTTAGGTAAAGACGATCACCGCATGCTGCACAAGGCGCATTAAGCAATCATTCTGGCGCGTTGAGCATGACAGACGCGGCGTCTGTTGAGGCACACTTGATGCAGTTCATTAAGTGAGGTGCTTATGTTTAGCCAGGAAAAGAAAACCGCGTTGGTCACAGGCGCATCGTCCGGTATGGGCAAGGCCATCGCCCATAAGTTAATACAGGATGGCTATCAGGTTTACGTTGCAGCCCGACATGTCGATAAAATGTCTGATCTGGTCAGTCTTGGCGCACAGCCGCTGCGTATGGATATTTCTGTCGATGAGGAAATTGTTGCTGGCATTAACACCATTCTCACTCAGACCGGCGGTGTTGATGTTCTTGTCAATAATGCCGGTTTTGGTCTTTACGGCCCCGTCGAAGAAATGGGTATCGACGAGGGGCGTTATCAGTTTGAGGTCAATCTGTTCGGTGCCGCACGCATTACGCAGTTATTGCTCCCAGCCATGAGGGCCAGACGCTCAGGGCATATTATTAACGTCACTTCTATGGGCGGAAAGATGTACAGCCTTCTCGGGGCTTGGTACCACGCAACTAAACATGCTCTGGAAGGCTGGTCAGACTGCCTCAGACTCGAAGTCGCCGGATTCGGGATTAAAGTCATCATCATTGAACCGGGGGTAATAGAGACAGAATTCGGCGAAGTCGCAAGAAACAGTATTATCAGACGTTCTGCCAACGGGCCCTATGGCTCTTTGGTGAACAAGGTGGATATGTCGATAAAAAATACCTACGGGCAAGGCAAAGGCAGTTCACCGGAGCTTATTGCAAACGTGGTATCTCGTGCAGTTAGTCGTCGTCGCCCACGTACACGGTATGCTGCCGGTAGATTTGCGAAAATGCTGATCAGCATGCGCGTCTGGCTGGGCGACCGAATATTCGACCGTATTATTCTCAGCCAGACCCGTTGATATTTAACAACGACCGCTTCTCAAGGTTTTGATCAGTCATAAATCTTGAGAAGCATATGAAGCAATCCCATGAAGCCATGGGCATAGAAATAAATTTCAATCAGTGTCGTGAGCGTTTTATGCCAGTGCAACACATCGTGCGCAAGAGAGGCGTTGGGCGAAGGCATATTACTCAGTAAAAACCATAAGCCGCCGGTCAGGGATACAGCCAGTAAGGACATTACGCCCAGCCCCTGAATGGCTGAAGCAATCCCCCCGCTCTGAGCATCAGGAAGCGTGAAATTGCGCACTATTTTCAGGTCTCTTATAAACCCGCTGAAATCCAGTTTCATCCACGCAAAATACCAGGCAAAGCCGCGTTGTGAGAGCATCCATCCTGCCAGAAAGACGCTGCACGCGATAAGAGCAAAGCCTGACAAAATATGAAACCAGGTGATCACTGATTCCAGACCGTCAGCTCCCATCGCTTCGCGTCGAGTCCAGTTAGAGTTAATGATTTGAGACAGCACAAGCAAGGCCGTTGTGATGTGCATACCTTTAAAAAAAGGCGCATCTTCATGCGGAAAGTGATTGAGTAAGGTGGTTCGCATGGCAGATAACTCGTCAGGATAGTTATCATGATTTTACTGCGGACAGCATTAGCAAAACCTTAAGCCTAACCACCAGGAACTTCCTCCCGAATTCAGCGGGTTATGAGCCTTCTGCTTTCCCTGCTTAACTCACCAATACCCATACATCACCCATTGTTTTTTGCTCAGAGCTCGCAGCCTGCTGACCCTGACCCTGACCCTGACCCTGACCCGAAATCCTACTTCATTCAGAAACAGTATTCCGGCATAATATTTACATCTTCGAGGCAGCGATCCTGTCTATCAGAAGGATATTGATAAATGACCATTGTTTTCATTCCTCCTTTGATTACCTTGCTACTCAGTAAGGAACAAGAGCAAGGAAGCCCGCTGAATGAGGAAGACGTTATCCGCGTTCGTGACAACGCCACGGCCATCGTGGTGGACAGCGATGCTGCACAGGCACTGGCTGAAAGTCGTGGATATCGTGACATTGACCCGGAGAATTGCTGGGCGGAATGGGTTGAGTTCCGGGGCGAAATTTAACGTTCTCAAATAACAGGCTGAAACGTTAATCGCTCCAGACAACCGCAACTCACAATAACAGGAAATATTCTATGAAATGGATTTTAGTGACGGGGGTACTACTCTCGTCCTCTGTGTTAGCCGACGCCCGTTCGTTCGAAACTCCTGAGGTCCGGTGCCTTAACGACCATACCCTGCCATTCATTTCATCAAAGATACCGGCCAAAAAGGTTGTGGATGATGCCTATGTGCAATGCACGCCGGAACTTGATGAGTGGATGAGCCTGCAGCAATCATTACCAGATGAGATGAAGCAAAGCATGCGCACTCAACTGTATGAGTTTTACATCGGAATGGTCGAGAAACGAAGATCATATGAAGCCAGAAAATCCATTGAAGCCGCCCACTGAGGCGGTTTTCCTTTTTTAATCTTGAGGAAAGACAGCCTTTCCAAAAGCCACAGGCCATCCTTTCAAGACTTGCGTCACCACAAGTTCCGGCATGCAGTTCAAGGATATCAGAGATGACAGGCTTTACATCACGCAGGGAAAATCCAGGCATAAGCTTGCACTCCCCTTGTCTCTGGAACTGGCGGCAGTATCCATGCGTCTGAAATCAGTCGTTGAACAATGCCCAAGAGGAAACACCTCTTCGCACCTTATATTCTCGTCTGAAACACGGGGTGGTCATATTCCGGGTCCACTTAAGGGAACAAACCAGTCTGGCTGCGGCTACATGGCGGGTCTCTCGCTTAAACCTCAGGCGGTATCAGTTAAACTGATCGAATACAATTTAATGCGGGGACTTCTTCAGATAGCGATGGTTTGATAATCGAACAGACTCGGTGTTATACACTGAGTCTGTCAGAGAAGGAGTCCATACATTTAGCTTTGCGCTGATAGATTTCCAGGGACAATATCTTTACTCAGACAAAATACACATTCAGCCAGGTGCCAGGAAAGATGTTGAGTTCTGACATATTGAGATGCGGCTTGTGCCGAAGTAAATGAACCCAGAAACAATCTTTCTTCTCGTAACGGTAATTTTAAGCAATCTCCACCATGGAGAGTACAGCGCCCATCATTTCCCGGTGCGCTTATCGTGTAAAACTGATAATTCAGCATTGTCATATTGCCCTTTTTTTAAAGTTAAAATCTTGCAACTCATCATCTTCACCATTAAAAATTCAGTCAGCGACAAGGATTAAAAGCATCCGGAATTTCTGATTTCAACTTAACTATAGTTGCATTTCAAAACCATGTTTGTTTATTTTTTATTTTCATGGCGAGATATTGAGCCTTGAAAATACACAAAACAACCCTGATAAACCCTATCTCACTGAATTTTCCATCCATAACTTTCTGTTAAATCAAAGAATCCAATAGAATGTTGGGCGTCAGTTTATCTCAATTCCTGCACAACCTATAAATTTGAATTGGCATATTATTACGTCTCGCTTTAAATTATCGCCAATCAATTTCATTTTTAACCCGAACATTTTCCCTATGATGTGCCATGCTTTAAAGCATCTGAAATACAAAGGAGAGTGAGATGAATAAAATTGCCTGGGTTGCGATGATGTTGCCTTTAAGCTTTGGGGCCTATGCTGAAACTGGCGGCTTCGAGGCGGGTAAAAACCCTCCTCCACAGCATAAAGAAGATGCTGGCTACAAAGGATCGGAGGACACAGCAGAAACGCCTGTGAAGCTCATCAAAGATTTCCGCCCAGGAGGCTACGCCACGCTTGAAGGTTATATTGTTAAAAGAATCGAGGGCGATACCTATCAGTTCCGTGACAGCACAGGCACTGTAGATATCGATGCGTCTCCAGCGACTTTCAAAGGCAAAACTTACAGTGCTGAAGATAAAGTCCGCGTCAGTGGCAAGGTTCACGGAAAGGGCCAGGCAACTCACCTGAAAGTCACAAGAATTGATGAGCCTTAACAGAAAATCCCGCGCCTCTGCCTGAGCAACAGGCAGGGGAGACTCATTCGGTCATCAGTTTTCAATTAATCCGTGTTCACATGATTATGCTTCCTGAGCAGTTTCGCTGCATCCAGTGCGTAAGCTTTCACCTGAATATCTCTGGAAGAGGCAGCTATTCTTTCAAGCTCATACAGTATATTCCCTTTCGTTATGCTCTGGCCCTTTGCGGTAAGCTCTACAACTGCAGTTCCGATAAGGTCCAGCCACAGTTCAACACAGTCCTGTGGCGATGACGGGAAGCCATAGGGCTCGCGAGCAATTAAGAGCGGTAGCTCTAGCACAGCGCGGATTTCACCAAGTTTGAAAAACTCGATAATCACTGTATATATAAACAGCAACCGCAAACAGTACGATCGATTAATTCCTCGATACGACTTTTAAGACAGCGTTGGTAAGAAAGGAATTTGGCCGGGAGGTACAGGAAGTTGAGTATGGCTGACCGGAGTTGGAATTGGGGTACGATAAAATAAATTGCGCGCGAACCTGATGAAATTTTCTCCCCGATAAAATTCCAGTTCAATCACAGCCGTTTCGGTTAAGTGCCTTAAAATTGCATTGATATCCAGTTATTTAAATGACTTATTGGAAATTTCTCAAATTAAACAGGTTTATCTAACACATCCTACCACTTAATCAGAATTAGTCTAAGGTATGTGAGCCAGTCATTACTGGCAGCATAGCATACAGGATGCGTTTTTTTACGAGAGAGACATTCCTTAGCCATTGCTTTTTGCCCGCCTTGTGCGGGCTTTTTTTTACATGACATTATTCCACCCTACTGGACGATTCGGCTATGAATGCAAACGTTGCACTGTCGCTGCGTTTAATTGCATACCCCTTAACAGAGTTAATTCACTTGTATTTCTACAGGTCAGGAAAATGACCCTGTAGCCCGCCGGTGTGATCGAATAGATGACACCGTCTTTTCGTTTTGCCGATGTACGATGTTATTCACCCGGGGGTGCCAGACGCTCACTGATCACATTATATCCCTGTGAGACAAAATCCTCGGGATGAACAGGCAGGCTTTTATTCGGTTTAAACCACCCTCCACCCTCTCCATCGGCAAAGTACCAGACCTCAGGTTGCGTATCGCCCTGCTGTACCCAATAGAATCCTTGATCCATTTTACATTCCTCTGCGGAGGTGCCCTCCACGTCATTGCAGATTAGAGGGGGTAGTTCACCTGCGTACACATACTCGCTGTACAGCAGAAGCAATGGGCGGTTTAAGGAAAAGGCTTCGTATTAAGGGATGGTGGGAGTGGCAGAGAATGGCATTGCCCCTTGCGGGCTGCGTGTTAAAAAGATGAGATGACATAAAGACCCCTTTGTTGGGGGAGTGACCCAGGCGTGACGCCTGGGATGAGGGATAAGCATGCGCCAGTGAATGATTAAAAGATACCGAATCGACATTTTAATGAGCTTAAGTGTTAGCTGAGCCGCTTAAGGGTCAATTATTGCCGTCACTCGCTTTTTTACTGCGGCCCGCTCTACCACCTTTGCGTCCCGCTTCAATTGCCCTCTCGGGATTGTTACGAAAATTACCCCCACTCATTGCGCCACCTTTGCGCCCGGCTTCGCTCGCTCGTTCCGGATCCGCGGCGAAATTACCTGAACCACCTCGACGATCTGTCATAATCATATCCTCTTAGCCAAAGAAATAATGGCTTTGTCATGAGTAAGGTTTGTACAGATCTTGACATTTAACCACTGTTTAATTCTAAGAATGAGAACTAAAAAAAGATTTTATTTATACATTTTCAAATCTGGAGTTTTTTTGTCTTTAAAAAGCAAGGGGCGCAGTGCGATATGTGTACAGATTATCAGAGCTTGTACAGGGCGAGATTTAAGTTGTGAATTAGGATTATTCTTAGAGGGTGCTGATAGGGGGGCTTTTTCAAGGAGATATCCATGCTGGCCTCTTTCTACTCGCCAAATCTGTTTCGGTAAAACTTGTAATTGAACGGGCCGAATGTTTAAGCGCTTTTGATATCAGACGTCTGCCAAATCTCTTACTTCAGTAGGGACGTCCCTATTTTGATGGACTTCGTAAAGTGACTGGTCATGCTTAACTATGGCACTTTGACCGAATGCTCTTACTCAGATAGATGATTGTGGAGACCATCCGGCTGATATAAATCAATAAGAAAAGGCTGAAGTAGCAATAGCGTTTGTGACGAAGCAATCCTGACGCTTTGTTTCAGGTGAGGCCGGTAAAACCTGAACCGGCCAACGTGGTACCTGACTAGCTTTCCACCTTTTCCGGCTTGCGCCTGCGACTGATTTGCCCGCCTTTACGACCTGCCTCAATAGCGCGATCAGGACAATTTTTAAAGTTGCCTCCGCTTGCACTTCCGCCCTTACGACCTGCTTCACGGGCACGATCTGCATCCTCAGCAAAATTACCGGCTCCACCTCTTCTTGACGGCATGTCTCCCCCTTATATATCAGTCGAATATTAAGCGTGCTAACGTTCCCAACGAGAAATAATATGGCTGAAATCCCCCATAAAACCACATTTAAAATGCATGTTTACCGCTTCGCTTGTTTCTGTTTTAAAACAATAGCTTAACCGCTACGCTTATATTCAATTGCTTTTAAATGGGAATTTTTTAAAGTTGTACAAAACTACAGTAAGTTGTATAAAGTTAACAAATTTCTGTGTTTGTGATACTCATCACAGCTTTTAGTTTAGTAATTAAATTGATCTGGATTTTCCATTTATTTCAGCAAGATACTAAAACTAATGCTTTGCTGCTCGCAATTTAGTCCCAATGATTAACTTATGATCAATTGCCTGCCCGTTGTAGAACCTAAGTGAGCGTTGCACATGTTGTTCAGTTTCTTCCATTTGGATTAAAGATCTGAAACATGCGCTCTTCCCCCTCAGTCGTAGAAATGTCCCGAAACGTCGTTGTGTGGATCTCAATCCACTTGTTAGCGGCACGTAACGTGTAGTGCCAGTTAAGCCGTTCAAGTTCTCTGACGAAGTCAATGGTACTGATGGTGTAACGACCAGCGGCATCGCGTTTTACCGCCTGCCTGAAGGCCATCAGAATTTCGTAGTCACGTGGCATTATGCGCCCCCAATAATACTGTATATAAATACAGTATTATTGAGTTAAACAATCTGTTCAAGCCATTACGTTTGGATGTTTTTTGAGAAGGTTGATAGTTAGAGCAATTTAAGCGCAGATTAGGTTTTGAAGTGGAATAGGCTGGGAAAAGAGGAAAATCAACAGTGGTGCCATTGGTGCTCAAAACCGTAGATGACAATGGCTTTCACCATTTCAATTGTTTAGTCCGTGAAATAGAGAATATCTTAATCATCCCGCCTTACGCCCCTGTCCTGTACAAATGAACTAAGCTGAGGGGCTGTGTACTAAATGACATAACAGAACTGAGGCGCACGAGTCCTCATTAAAAAACTAAACAACTACAAGGATTGGAATTTATGGATGATGTGGACCTGGCCCAGGAACGTGAAGAAGCCCATCTGACGGCCTCTCTGTCTGCCCGAAAGCCACGCTTAGTGAGCCGAAATGGTAACTGCATCTGGTGCACTGATGAGCCTATAGTGGCTAACACCGCCTTCTGCTCAGCGGAATGTGGCGAAGACTTTCATAAGCATCAGCGTGAAATGCAGCAACGCATAACTGCCGAGTAAAATCCTTCACAGTTAAAACATTTTGCGAGAACGAAACTGTCACCGTTGTCGATGATACGATAACGGTTATGACAATAGGGCAGAAAAATCATGCAAATACTGGTATCAAAAGGAATTTAGTTATCCCGTCTCGCTTTCAAAAGCAGACAGTCGTGGTCAGGCTTACTCTGCAACGCTGGGTTGCCTGACCTTTTTGAGATCATGACAGACCTTATGCCTGCAATCGCTGCGGCGTCACAAAGACGATGATGGCGGGTCATCAGGAACGGTGTGCAGAATGCAGACGGAACACTTGGTCAGTCGCGTAACACACCATCCGTACCTGAAGCGGAAATGCCTTTTGTGGGATGACAACGTAAGACAAAAGAAGGAGGAGAGCATCGGTTCTCCTCCACGATACTGAAAATCACGCCTGTCTAGGTTGACCATTCGACGCGGTAAGACCGCCATCGACTGGCAGGTTCACCCCGGTAATGTATCGCGCATCGTCGCTGGCAATGAATGCAATAGCACTGGCGATATCTTCAGCCTCTCCTGCGCGCTGCAGAGGGATACGATCATAGAAGCGTTCGAGCAGCGCCTTATCATCCTTCATATCTTCGGTGAGATCGGTCAGGGTGAATCCGGGGCAAATCGCATTAACACGGACCCCGTCAGCGCCATAATCCATGGCCAGCGCCCGCGTGAAGTTAGTCACCGCACCTTTTGCCGCATTGTACACACTCATTCCCCAGTCACCACCCAGTCCGGATACCGAAGATGTGTTCACAACATTGCCCCTGGTCTTAAGCAAACCAGGCATGAAGAAATGGGTGCAGTGGAAAACACCATCCAAATCCGTGTTCATGAGCTTTCGCCAGTCCCCGACTGAGACTTCATGGATTTTACCCTGAACCACGCTACCTGCGTTATTCACCAGCACATCGACTCTGCCAAAGGAACGCTGCACCTGTTCTGACAGCTGTTTTACCTGTTCCGGGTCGCCGACGTCACACTGAGCAATCAGGTGTTGCGAACCAGGTAGTGTATTGAGTACGTTATCGAGTTTTTCACGGGTTCTCCCCACCAGCACCACTGAAGCCCCTTCACCGGCAAAACGCTTTGCGGCAGCAGCACCAATGCCGGAACCTGCGCCGGTAATCACGACAACTTTTTCTGAAAATCTCGACATACTCAGTCCTCACTTTTTTAAATATGTGGAGACTAAGCCTGGCAGCCATGAACGGGAGTTCAAGCGAAGCAGCGCCAGTGAGAGGGTTGGTAGGCGAAAAGAAGCATGTCAGCCCTGCGGTTCATTGGCAAGGCTGACATGTTTTGGCTGACAACCTCTTAAGGCTTCAGGATGACCTTAGTCCATCCCGGCTCCCTTTTATCAAAGTTGCTGTAGCCTTCAGGCGCTTCAGCCAGACTTAACCGGTGGGAGACGATTTGTCCCGGGCTGGCTTTTCCCTGATGAATCAGGCGCGCAAGCTGGCGGTTATAGGCTTTAACGTTGGCCTGGCCCGTTCTTATAGACTGCCCCTTGAACCAGAAGCTGCCAAAATCGAAAGGCATTTTTCCTTCCTGCGCCAGAGCACTTTTTGCCCCCGGATCCTGAGGAACAAACACCCCGACGACACCGATGCCCCCTGTTGCCTTGGTGGAGGCCACAAGACTGTTCATGGTGGCGCTGTTGTCTTCATGACCATGCTTGTTACAGCACTGATACCCTACACATTCACAGCCGCAGTCCGTGCCTCTGCCGTCCGTCATTTCAAGAATCCTCTGCACCGCTTCATCACCGGCGGCATTCACAGGCGTTGCACCGAGCTGTTCAGCCAGCGCCAGACGATCGCTGTGGGTGTCAATAACGAAGACCTGAGAGGCCCCCTTTATGACTGCGGAGTGGGCAGCCATTAACCCCACAGGTCCCGCGCCGTATATGGCGACGGATTCCCCTGCCCGCAGTCCTGCCAGTTCCGTTGCGTGCCATCCTGTCGGAAAAATATCAGAGAGCATGACGTAGTCTTCCTCTTTATCAAATGCGTCCTCAGGCAGTACCAGACAGTTGAAGTCTGCAAACGGCACCCGTAATAACTCCGCCTGACCACCGTCCCAGGGCCCCATTTCTGCAAAGCCATACGCGGCACCCGCACTGCCGGGGTTTGCCGTCAGACAGAACCCCGTCAGGCCCCTCTCACAATTTTCACAAAACCCACAACCCACATTGAAGGGCATACAGACACGATCCCCTACCTTGATGCGCTCAACGCCATTCCCCACCTCAATCACTTCGCCCAGATTTTCATGACCGAAAATACGGCCCTGTTCAAAGCTGGTCCGCCCTTCATACATATGTAAATCAGAGCCGCAGATATTGGTGGTTGTGATGCGAATAAGCGCATCCGTGGCACGTTCAATTTTCGCATCAGGCACATTTTTAACGGAGACATCAAAAGGCCCATTATAAACAATCGCTTTCATCTTTAGGTTCCTGTAAATAACCGAAGCACACTGACGCTTCGTTTTAATTTGGATGACCAGAGAATTAAATATGGCACATTAAAGTACAGCGCACAGAAATATAACCGTCGCGCTTGCATGTCCGCGAGGATATATTAATATTAATAACGCAACACGCACATGACGTGTATATGCCGTCATGTTATTTATTACTCATGAAGAGGCAGTATTATGACTCAACATAGAGGCGGTTCAGGCAACTTTGCAGAAGATAAAGAAAGAGCTTCTGAAGCAGGAAAAAAAGGCGGACAGCATAGTGGCGGTAATTTTAAAAATGACCGTAACAAAGCGTCCGAAGCCGGTAAAAAAGGTGGTCAAAACAGCCACCGCGGTTCTTCCTGAGTTGCAGTGAAGATAATCCTCAGGGGGGCACTATACCCCTTAGTGTGAATGTACAGCAGGGAGTATCCCTCCCTGCTTGCTCTGACTGAAGTTTCATAATGAATATCAATGTTCTGTATTCCTCGCGTATAATTTGGTCGGTTGACTAAGCGGTGCGACTGCTGAAATCGCACCGTTTTTTTATTTCTAAACGCAGTGATAATCTTGATTAACGGTTTCGCTTGTAGTGTGGATTACTTTGAAAGAACGCGTTTTTTAATTTTTATCTTTCCCAGAAAGATCTACAGCTTCATTTATCTGCCATTATCCCCCTCTTCCCTCCGCGGAGTCTGATTATGTTTCGATTTTTATCTTCTTTGTTCAGCAGTCCGGAATCCCTTTTACAGGTTATGAGTCAACAGGATATGCGAGAGTCTTTTGAAGAGGGAGTTCGAATAATTATTGATGAAGATGGCAACGCGTCAGTTAATCCTTTAAGTCCAAAAGTGCAAAGAGATTTTAAAGAGCACGTTGAAAATTTAAAGGATATTTAAAGTAAACTGTACTCTTTGATGTATAGATGACCTGCGGATACTGATATATCTGACAGGACATAACGCACCATTTAAAAGTAGAGCCCACGACCGACAGGGATGTTTGTTTTCCGTATCTCAATTCAAAGCCGAAATTTCCCCTCGCAGTTTCGCAAACTCATCATGGTGGACCAAATTGAAAGTCTGTGTTGTTTGATTTGGCCAATAACAGCGCACTGACGATGTATGTCAGGAGCTCTTAATCTGTCTGACCGCTTGGCTCCTCAGTGAGCACTTAACTACACTCAGTACTCATCAAGTTAAAACGAGGAGAGCAATATGACCGACCGTCCCGTTAAAGGTGATAATCCCGATTACAATCCGCGAAAAACACCCGAAAAACAGCCCAAAGATGACGAAAGAAATGCGCCAGAGTCAGGCGATAAACAGCCTGATTGATGACGCACTCAGGGTGTTCAGAAAACAATTTTCTGAACACCTTTTTTTGTTAATTATGCTTTTTACTGAATAACTGGCTGGCCTTATCCCGGATAACCTGTGATGTCCCCCGATCGCCTTTCACCATTGATGACATGAATGCCTTAGCCTGCTTAAGCGTGATATGTGGCGGTAAGGGTGCGACTTCAGGATCCGTTTTCACTTCAAGTAGCACCGGCCGGTCAGCGCTCAGCGCACGCTGCCATGCACTTGCCAGTTGCTCAGGGTTATCAACATAAATCCCCACCAGCCCAAGCGATTCGGCAAACGCCGCATATTTCACGTCGGGCAGTTGCTGCGTGGCTTCAAAACGCGGATTGCCTTCCATCACGCGCTGCTCCCATGTCACCTGATTCAAATCCTGATTATTGAAAACGCAGACGATCAGCCGGCCATCAGTCCACTGCTGCCAGTACTTCTGAATGGTGATCAGTTCCGCCATATTATTCATCTGCATTGCGCCGTCACCGACCAGCGCGACAACCGGACGTTCAGGATGAGCAAACTTGGCCGCAATCGCATAAGGCACTGCCGCCCCCATACAGGCCAGCCCGCCGGAGAGCGTCGCCCGTTGTCCCTGCTTAACGCGGTAATCTCGCGCAAACCAGTTAGCGCAGGAACCGGAATCCGACGTGACGATGGCGTTGTCAGGCAGCTGCGGAGACATTTCCCAGACCACGCGCTGAGGGTTAACTGGGCTAGCAGGCGCCAGCGCACGCTCCTCCATCTGCTTCCACCAGTCCTGCACCTGCACAGCAATCTGTTCCTGCCAGCTGCGATCCTGTTTTTGTTCGATCAGTGGAAGCAGCGCACGCAGGGTTTCAGCGGCATCACCGTGCAGATTGACCTCACAGGGGTAACGCAGGCCGAGCATAGCGGGATCGATATCTATCTGCACGGCACGCGCCTGCCCCTCTTCAGGCAGAAACTCTGTCCACGGGAAACCACTGCCAATCATCAGCAACGTATCGCAGTTCTGCATCATTTCCCAGGAAGGTTTGGTGCCCAGAAGACCAATGGAGCCCGTCACAAACGGGGCATCGTCCGGGAGTACGTCTTTCCCCAGCAGGGCCTTAGCCACACCCGCGCCCAGCTGATTCGCCGCCTGCACCACCTCTACCGCAGCACCACGTGCACCCGAACCGATGAGGATCGCCACTTTTTTTCCGGCGTTCAGGACGTCTGCCGCACGCTGCAGGTCGGCCTCATAAGGGATAATTTTAGGACGCTGGTAGCCAGTGCCAGAATGGGTGAACCCGTGCAAATGAGGAGGCGCCTGCCACTCCTCATCCTGGATATCTTTGGGGATAATCAGCACAGCGACCCCGTTTTGTGCCTGAGCGATGCGCACGCCGCGATCGACAAGATGCCGGACCTGAGCCGGTGCGGCAGCTTCCTGTACAAAACTGGCCACATCCGCAAACACGCAATCGAGATTCATCTCCTGCTGATAACTGGCGCCTCGCGCGGTCGACTCAGCCTGACCAGCAATCGCCAGCACAGGCGCATGGTCCATTTTGGCATCATAGAGCCCGGTCAGAAGATGTGTCGCGCCCGGCCCTCCGGTTGATAAGCACACGCCAAGTTCGCCCGTAAATTTGGCATGACCTGCCGCCATAAAGGCCGCCATCTCTTCGTGACGAACCTGAATAAATTCGATTCCGTCGCCTTTCTCGGTAGCACGCTGTATTGCGCCCAGAACGCCATTGATGCCATCACCCGGATAGCCATAGATGCGGGTTACGCCCCACTCTTTCAGACGCTGGACAAAGAAATCACTGGTTTTTATGCTCATGGTTTCGTTTCCTTTCTGGGGTCAGGGGGTAAAAAGACGTATTGCCGGCTTCGCAGCGCTCTCAGTTGTTGCTGCCTTTGCCTGACCATGTCCATTCCCTGACTTCGGGCACGTCTTCTCCATGTTCGCGCACGTAGCGATGGTGTTCCGCAATCCGTTCCTGTAAGTCATCCAGCAACTCAGGGTGCCGTTCGGCCAGCCCCGGGACGTGAAGAATGGCCGACTGTGCCAGATGATAGCGGTCAAGCTCGTTCAGCACGGTCATGTCAAATGGTGTCGTGGTCGTGCCTTCCTCATTGAAGCCATGCACGTGGAAGTTACTGTGATTGTTTCGCTGGTAGGTCAGACGATGAATGAGGCTGGGATAACCGTGGAAGGCAAAGATGACTGGTTTATCACGCGTGAAGAGCGCATCAAACGCGGCTTCAGACTTACCGTGAGGATGCTGCTCCTGCGTCTGCAGGGCGAGCAAATCGACCACATTGACGACACGGATGCGCAAATCCGGCAAATAGCCGCGCAGCAGATCCACCGCTGCCATCGTCTCCATGGTGGGCACATCCCCGGCACAAGCCATTACCACGTCTGGTTCCCCTGCGTCACTCGCCCAGCCCCACTCACCCATCCCGGCTTCACAGTGGGCAATAGCGGCAGGCATATCGAGCCACTGCGGTGAGGGCTGTTTGCCGGCCACAATGACATTGATACGGTCCCAGGTATTCAGGCAATGGTCGCCGACCCACAACAGCGTGTTGGCATCAGGCGGCAGATAGATACGCACGATGTCAGCTTTTTTGTTGGCAACGTGATCGATAAATCCAGGATCCTGATGGCTGTAACCGTTATGGTCCTGGCGCCAGACGTGGGATGAGAGCAGGTAGTTCAGCGATGAAACGGGCTTTCGCCATCCCAGCTTACGGGTGACCTTGAGCCATTTGGCGTGCTGATTGAACATCGAGTCGACGATATGGATAAACGCTTCATAGCAGCTAAACAGCCCATGCCGCCCCGTCAGCAGATAGCCCTCCAGCCAGCCCTGACACTGATGCTCACTGAGAATTTCCATTACGCGCCCGTCTCGCGCCAGTTGCTCATCATAATCTTTGAGCGGCGCCATCCAGGTGCGGCTGGTGACATCAAATACCGGGGATAACCGGTTTGATGCCGTTTCGTCCGGGCCGAATAACCGGAAGTTATCCTGATTCTGCTTAAATATTTCACTGAGATAGCGGGCAAACTGGGCGGTGGCTTCCCCGGCCCTGCTGCCGGGGGATCCCGTATCAAAGGCAAATTCGCGAATATCCGGGGTGACCAGTTCTCGTCGGAGTCGGCCACCGTTGGCGTAAGGTGTCGCACCCATTCGTTTGCTGCCCTCAGGTGCCAGCGCCCGCAGTTCAGGCATCAGTTTACCGTTCTCGTCGAACAGCGTTTCCGGCTCATAGCTGCGCATCCATTTTTCCAGGACCGCCCGGTGTTCATCATTCTCGCGGCAGGCGGAAACCGGCACCTGATGCGCGCGCCAGAAATCCTCGACTTTCTTTCCGTCCACTTCTTTCGGCCCGGTCCAGCCTTTCGGACTGCGCAGCACTATCATCGGCCAGCGTGGCACCGCCTCTGACGCTATGCCGTTGCGGGCTTCCTGCTGATAATCCTGAATTTTGCTGAAGGCATTGTCGAGCGCTGCAGCCATTTGCTGATGCATATCCGCAGGTTCATGACCACTGACAAAGAGCGGTTCATATCCGTAACCGCTGAAGAGCTGCTCTAAATCCTCGTCGCTGCTGCGGCCGAGAAGAGTGGGGTTGGCAATCTTGTAGCCGTTGAGATGCAGGATCGGCAGTACCGCGCCATCTCGCTGGGCATTGAGGAACTTGATTCCGTGCCAGCTGGCAGCCAGTGGACCCGTCTCCGCTTCACCATCACCAATCACGCACGGCACAATCAATTCGGGATGGTCGAAGGCGGCGCCAAAAGCATGTGACAGGGAATAGCCCAGTTCGCCCCCTTCATTTATCGATCCTGGCGTTTCAGGTGCGGCGTGGCTGGGGATACCACCTGGAAAAGAGAACTGCCTGAACAGGCGCTGCATTCCTTCCGCATCGTCCGAGATATGCGGATAGATTTCGCTGTAGCTGCCCTCAAGCCAGGTGTTGGCCACCATGCCCGGCCCACCATGACCGGGTCCACAGACATACAGTAAATTGAGGTCGCGCTGGCGAATGATCCGGTTGAGGTGGGCATAAATAAAATTCAGTCCCGGTGTGGTACCCCAGTGGCCCAGCAGGCGAGGCTTGATATGTTCCGGTTTGAGAGGCTCGCGAAGAAGAGGATTGTCCATCAGATAGATTTGGCCAACCGAAAGGTAGTTAGCTGCACGCCAGTAGCGATCAAGCAACGCCAGCTCGTTGGTTGCGGTAACAGATTGCATATATCCTCCCGTGGCTTAGTGATTCACTAACCCTAATAGAGGATCAACGAAGTCGCGAGCCAGACGGCAGACGGCATCAGTATCGCTGGATTCTCACTGTTCTCACTCATGGTGAGTTATGTCCGTCATGCAACCGCAGCGTGCTTCAAGAGAGATTAACTGGCAATTACCTCAAAACTCAGGTTTTTCTCCGGGTAAAGACTCACTCAATTCCTGCCCTTCCACACCAGCATAGAAGATGATCAGCTCTGTGGTCTTATCCGTTGTGTAACCGCGATGTGCACTGTTAACGGTTTCATTTAAAGCTTCACCGGCATTAAAAGATTGTGTCTGGCCTGTTTCTTTATCTTCAATCGTTAACTGACCGGACAGAACGTATGCTGTGTTAGGCATAGGATGCGTGTGCCACGGCAAATCAGTATGTGGAGGCAGTGTCATGAGCATCACCGATATCTGCGGCTTACCGGCTGGATATTCCTCATAGGGCTGGCCATTCCAGGCGGCACCACTTTGCAATATGCAGTCGTGTACGGGTTCTGAAGCGGCGTCGTTTGATGTCTGAGTGTTATCTTTCATTACAGCTCCCTGTGGTTAACGTCACTACGATTGTAGTCGACACATGCCTACCTGCGATCAGCTTCTACATACCAGGCCATCGTCAATGAAGTCGTTATCGAAAAGCTTAGTGAGTGGCCGAGCCTGCATAAAAAGTTAAGTCAGTCTCCACATTATTTATTGAGCTTTTTGGTTGAGCTGTGCCCGGATGGTTTACACATGGCGTGAAGCGTCATGTCTCAGGCACTTATGCTGTCTCTCTATTCATAAAATAAAAGTAAGATAAAACAGAAGGCAGAGACCAGTTTTTAAATGAAACTTTCGGTCTGGAATCATTCGCTCAAGACCACTTGAGGGTGCAGTAAAGCAAATTACAGGGTAAGAAAAACGCAGTGCGGAGATTGATTCATTGGTAAAAAAATATAAAAAAACCCGACACAGAGTCGGGCGGTATAATCAGCACCTTCAATACGGAACCAGCATTGTTCCTAATTTCAGGATAGAGTTAAAAAGACAAACCCCCTAATGGATAGTCCCGATGAACAATACGCTACCGAAGCCGCAATTATAGGCAGCATCGTCAGGAAACTAGTGGCGACAACCGGACATGTGAATAACAGAGCCATCATTCTGGCTCTGGTAAATGAGCTTGAGAGTAATAATAATCCGATCCACCAGGATGTCCTGCGAAACTGCCTTCAGATTGTCGTGGGCCACACGCCAGATGAGAATAATTAGATGTGCTGCCGATGTTTAGTCTAAGTCGGGGGCAAGACAGCACACCCTTCAAGCAGATTGTGTCAGGATGCCCGTAGCCAGCACTGACAGTTGACACCCCGTTAAATCCTACGCCAGCAGGAAAGGGAATGTGTTCAATAAGAAAACTAAATGGATGCAGCACGATAGCCATAATATTTTTGCCACCCCACCACTCTTAAAGTTGGAATCCAGAAACCATGATGAAATTTTAAATAAAATAAGAATATCGTTTATTAAAGATGCTATCTCATAAGGAAATTTACGATTTTTTTAATTTTATTGATGGTAAACGGTCGCCATACTTGCGACCATTTACACCATTTCTTTCAGGTTAGTTGCTTAAAAAAATCAGGCCGCATTCAGGATCCGCAACGCTTCACGATTAAATGCAGGTAAATCATCGGGCGTGCGACTGGTGACCAGTTTATCGTCATCAACAACGACTTCTTTATCATAAAAGTCAGCTCCTGCATTACGCAGATCAATAGCGATTGCCTTAACGCAAGTCATCTTGCGGCCCCGCACGCCATTCGCGCTAATCAGCAGTTGCGGGCCATGACAAATGGCAAACACGGGTTTACCACTGGCAACAAACTCTTTAGTAAAGTTAACGAACCGGTCGTCGCCACGAAGTGAATCGGGGGAATGTCCGCCAGGCAACAGAAGCGCATCAAACTCAGCGGCATTGACGTGATCAATGTCCCTGTCGATAGTGACTTCCGCTTTGCCCTGTTTTCCTTTCACAGTTTTGCCTGCCTGCATCTCAATGGTAATGACTTCATGGCCCGCTTTTTCATAAGCTTGCGCGGGTGACGTGAACTCAGAATCTTCAAAGTCATCAGTAATCAAAACGGCTATTTTCTTACTCATTGCTCTCTCCTTTATGGAAACAAACGCACTGCGTTTGTGGCCTGGATACCCCGTAAATTCTGGACCTGATATATAAAAAAACAAGCCTAACGGCGACTGGCTTGTGTTAAAGGATGATATTTAGCGCAATTTGGAGACACCTAAAAATGCATAGGTGTCAGGAGAGCCGTTTCGATTCTATTTAACGGAATTGAAGGGGTTTAACTAAATATTAGAAATCAATTTATTAATGTAAAAAGGTATTTTTCCAACTTTAATCTTTTAATCACGGCTCCTGCAATGCACATTGAAAAATAGCATATCTGAACCAGGCTTAACTCTCTAATCATAGGAGGCCGTTCATGCCGTATAAATCACGCGATTCTCTGCCAGACAGCGTCAGGCATGTCCTTCCTGCACATGCTCAGGACATTTACTTTGAGGCTTTCAACAGTGCATGGGATGAGTACAAAGAGAAAAAAGACCGCAAGGATGACAGCTCCCGTGAGGAAGTATCACATAAAGTGGCCTGGGCTGCAGTCAAGCATAAGTACGAAAAAGGGAGTGACGGAAGATGGCATAAAAAAAATTCCGGTCCGTAGACCCACTTGGTGGCTCTCACCTTTGTTAGCGTTCAGGTTCATCAAGTCAGGATAAGGGTACATAGCAGTTTGGCTGGGGCTACTGACAGAATCTGTCACAGCCGCCTCGTACTATGCAGCCGTAAACCCACAAGGAGAAAAAACCATGTTTACTGCTGATATGACCATCCTTTATGTACCGAATGTCGTCAAAAGCGCTGACTTTTATGCATCGCTGTTTGATATCAAGCCGATAAACGTCACGCCCACTTTTGCGATGTTTGTTTTTGAGAACGGATTCAAGCTGGGTTTGTGGTCGAAATACACCGTTCAACCGCCGGTGAATACGCAACAGTTTTCGGCCAACGGTGAAATCACTTTTAAAGTGCAGCACAAAGCTGACGTCGATTTCCTCTACAACGAATGGGGCGCGTTCCGTGAGATCACCATTGTACAGTCACCGACCGAGATGGATTTTGGCTATACCTTCACGGCTATCGACCCTGATGGGCATCGTCTGCGCGTGATGTGGCTGCAGTTAGAAGATTAATATTCCGAGGCGGCCCGTTGGCCGCCCATGGGTCATGCTAACTTTGCGGTGGGATAAACGCCTGCACCGGCGTCAGTTCTCCAGCGTATTTACGCACCTGCACCACCGTTATTTGCCCACTGCAACCCTGTGTCAGCGATGAGGTGCCAATATCCAGCGTCAGCACATTCGGGTTGCCGTGGCGGCATAACGGCCGCAGCGCGGTGGGATCGACCGGATCGTACCAGGCACCCGTTGGCAACTGCACCACGCCCGGCATCACCGTATCGGTCACGCGCGCGCTGGCAAGTACGTGCCCACGCTGGTTATAAAGCTCAATAATCTCACCGTCTTGAATCCCCAGAGATGCCGCGTCATCCAGATTCAGGCTGCACACCTCACGCCCATCGCGTTTACCACTCAGGCTGTAATCGCCGAAATCAAGCTGGCTGTGCAAGCGCGTCGCAGGCTGATTGGCAATGAGCCAGAACGGATGGTCGGTATCTGGCTTTTGCTGCGGCTCTCGCCACACCGGATGTCCGGGACAGTTTTCATAATCGAAACTGGCGATCGTCGCCGAGTAGATTTCAATTTTTCCGCTCGGAGTGGGCAGTGGTGCCGCATCCGGATCGGCGCGGAAAGCATTCATCATCCGTCCACCGTCTTTAAGCTGCGGCAATTCCAGCACGCCCTGCTGCCAGAATTGTTCAAAGTCGGGGATGTCGACCTGATGTGTTGCCAGCTTTTGCTGCAATTGCGCGTAATGGTGTTTCAGCCAGCCACGCGTATCGCGACCTTCAGTAAACGCCTCTTCACGTCCCAGCCTGCGCGCCAGCTCGGCAAAAATGGTGTAATCATCTTTGGCTTCGCCGTGCGGTTGCGCGACCGGTTGCATAGCAAACAGATGGCGATCGGTTGGCGCACCGCCGATATCTTCTCGCTCCAGCGTCATGGTCGCGGGCAACACGATATCGGCATGGCGTGCACTGGCCGTCCAGGCAATCTCATGCACAATCAGTGTATCCAATTGGCAAAATGCCTGTCGCAACCGTGCCAGATCCTGATGATGGTGGAACGGATTGCCGCCCGCCCAGTAAGCCAGACGAATATGCGGATAGGTCAGGCGGCGGCCATTGTAGTCGAATGGTTTGCCGGGATTGAGCAACATGTCCGAAATTCGCGCCACCGGGATCAGACGATCGATGCCATTTTTGCCCTGCGGTAAAGCCGGGAAACTCACCAGGTTGTGATGCTTACCGTAATGACCCAACGCGCCCAACGCATAGGTGTAACCGCCGCCCGGTAAACCCGGTTGGCCCAGCGCCGCAGCCAGTACCAGCCCAAGCCACACCGGTTGTTCACCGTGCTCCGAACGTTGCAGTGCGTGCGCAACGGTGACCAGCACACGCTTACCGGGTAAGTGACGGGCAAAATCAGCGATAAACGCTGCGTTGACGCCGCAGATCTCTGCCGCCCAAGCGGCATCGCGTCGCGTGCCATCCTCTTCACCACGGAGATAAGCGACCATTTCCGGCCACCCCACGGTATAGCGACTGAGGAAGGCTTCATCCGTCAGTTTTTCATCAATCAATACCGAGAGCACACCGAGAATAAAAGCAGCATCGGTGCCCGGACGTAAGGCCAGCCACTCTCCTTTGGCTTCCTCCGGTAGATCGCTTTTCAGCGGGCTAACCGAGATAAAACGCGTGCCGCGCTGTGCCGCCTGCTGCATAAAGCCACGTTCGGTGTGCTCGCTTAATCCACCGCTTGCCACCTGAGAGTTTTTCAGTGCCAGGCCGCCGAAGGCGATGACGATTTCACTGTGCTGAGCAATCTCTTCCCAGCTCACGCCGCGTCGCGCAATCTCATTCATGTCGCCGACGATGTGTGGCAGCAGTACCGAAGCAGAGCCCGAACTGTAACTGTTCACTGAACGTACGTAACCGCCCAGTGTGGTATTGAGAAAACGGTGCACCTGGCTCTGTGCGTGATGAAAACGGCCAGCGCTCGACCAGCCGTAAGAACCGCCAAAAATCCCTTCCGGGCCGTAAGTGTCGCCCACGCGCTTCAGTTCACGCGCCACTAATTCGTAAGCCTGCTCCCAGCTCACGGCCACATATTCGTCATTACCCCGGCGCTGATCGGGGCCGGGGCCATCTTCCAGCCAGCCACGACGCACCATCGGGCGAGAGACGCGTGCCGGATGATTTAAAGCGGTGCGGAAATTTTGCAGCAGCGGGCTGGGGTCGGGATCGCCTTTAAAAGGTTCGATGGTAAGCTGATCGCCAGATTGCTGGGCATGAAATGCACCCCAGTGGGCGCTATGCATGACTGGTTTTTGCGTCATCACTGTTCCTGGCTGTCAAAAATGAAAAACGGTGCTTAAAGCACCGTTGCAATAAAGTTTCTTACGCGCCCGTTTTCCGGGTCGTCGAGGACTTGCTGAGTGGGTCCAGCCGCCACGATTTTGCCGTCTTCCATAAAGACAATGTTGTCGGCAACCTCGCGTGCGAAACCAATCTCGTGCGTCACAATCACCATGGTGATGCCGGAGTGCGCCAGTTGCTTAATCACCTGCAACACTTCGCCCACCAGTTCCGGGTCAAGCGCCGATGTCGGCTCATCAAACAGCATCACTCCCGGGTCCATCGCCAGCGCGCGGGCGATCGCTACGCGCTGTTGCTGTCCACCAGATAGATTCTGCGGCCACTCCTCTTCGCGCCCTGCCAGCCCCACCTGCTTGAGCAGTGACAGCGCTTTGCTGGTCGCCTGTTGGCGGTTCTGCTTTTTCACGCGCATCGGCGCATCCACGATGTTCTGCAAAACAGTGCGATGCGGGAACAGATTGAACTGCTGGAACACCATGCCAATTTGCGCACGCTGACGCGCAATCTCACCGCTGCTTAACTCATGCAGCGCCTGGCCTTTCTGCTTGTAGCCAATGATTTCGCCACCAATACGAATGGTGCCGCCATCCAGCTTTTCCAAATGGTTGATGCAGCGCAGCAAGGTGGACTTCCCCGAACCGGAAGGCCCAAGAATGACCGTGACAGAACCGGCGGGAATATCCAGATTCACTTCGTCGAGAATCGTGACCCCGGAGAAGCGTTTAGTGACTTTACGTAAGGCGATCGCTTCAGCCATTGCTTACGCTCCTTTCAGGTTTTTGCGCGCTAAAGCCCGGCAAGGATTTAAACAGGCTGCGTTTTTCACGACGCGTAACGCCACGACCAAAATAACGTTCAACGTAGAACTGACCAATCGACAGTACTGAGGTCATCAGCAGATACCACAGCGTTGCCACCAGTAGCAGCGGGATCACTTCATAGGTACGCTGATAGATGATCTGCGCGGAGAACAGTACGTCTTGCAGCGAAATCACCGACACGACGGCAGTGGTTTTCAACTGACCGATAATTTCGTTGCCGGCAGGTGGCATGATGGCGCGCATCGCCTGCGGCAACACGGTGTGACGGAAAATCTGCGCGGGGCGATAACCCAGCGCACGTGCGGCTTCCAGTTGTCCGTTACCCACGCTTTGGATACCGGCACGCACAATTTCTGCGGCATAAGCGGACTGATGCATCACCAGCGCGATCACTGCCGCACTGAATGGACTCACCAGGGCATTAGACTGGGTACTCCACAGCTCGCCTAATCCCGGAATAGAGAGTGAAATCGTCGGATAGAGCGCGGCAATGTTGTACCACAGGAAAAGCTGCACCAGCATTGGCACGCCCCGGAAGAACCAGGTGTAGAACCAACTCACGCCCACCAACACGGGGTTGGATGAGAGGCGCATCAGCGCCAGCACCGTACCAAAAGCAAAGCCCAGCACCACCGAAATCGCCGTCAGTTGCAGCGTCATTAATACGCCCTGCAGGATCGATTCACCGGTGAAGTTTTCCGCAATCACGCCCCATTCGAAGCGTGGATTGTTAATCATCGAGTGCGCCATTGCCACGACGCACAACAGCACCACCAGCGCACTCAGCCAGCGTCCGTAGTAACGTTTGCCGACAATTCGCAGATCGTCGGTGTGGTCACGTACATCACTCATTGAAAGATTTCCTGATTACGTTTGGATTCTTTGACAGCGCCAAATCCGATGCCCCAGTTGTCGAGGATCTTCTGGTAGCTACCATCTTTGATCAGCGAGTTAAGCGCCGCTTGCACCGCAGGCTCCAGCGCAGAATCTTTCGGGAAGGCCACAGAAACTGGCGCGTCATGCACAGTGATTTCGCCGCTCAGGGTGATGGGTTTAATCACCTTCGCCTGCCACAGCAGACCTTCGTACGGGCCGAGGAACATCGGTACGCGACCACTGACGACAGCCTGAACACCGGCTGGACGATCCGGGAATACGGATACTTTGATCGGTTTCTTACCCGCGGCTTCACAAGCTTTGCTGGCTTCTTCCAGACGTGTTACCTGCGTGGTACCTGAACCTGCGCCGACTTCCAGTCCGCACACGGCGTCCAGGGTTTTGAACGGTGCTACATTGGCATCTTTGCGCGAGATGATGCCCAACAGGCTGGCATCGTAATAGCTCACGAAATCGATAATTTTGGCGCGGGTCGCGGTGGCATTGATGTTCGAGAGCGCGACATCGTAGCGACCGGTTTTCAGGCCGGGAATGATGTTGTCGAAACCGCCAGTGTCACGCCACTGGACCTGGATCCCTAAGCGTTCGCCCACGGCGTTCATCACGTCAATTTCACGGCCGGCAAGGGTTTTATTGTCTTCTTTATAGAAGGTGGTCGGCGGTGTGTTTGGGTTGGTTCCTGCCACGATGTAGCCGCGCTTAACCACATCCGCCGGCAGCAGGCTTTTCAGCGCAGGATCGGCCTGAACATGGATTGAACTGTCAGTCGGCACGGATTGATCGGCGGCAAACGCGGTGTGCGCACTCAATGCAAGTGCAAGCAAGGTGATACCTTTGGCGAGTTTCACTGGAACCTTCTCCTGATATATATAAATGTTTCCCTGTTGGGAAAAGGCGTTGAGGTAGCGATGTATTTTTCTTCTTCCTCACCACTCGGTGGAAAGAAATTGTCATCCTCTGAACGTCCCGCAGCCATTCTCAGTAAGATGTGCAGCGATCACAAATGCGAAAAACGGATATCTATTGCCAGAATTCGGGAATAGAAGGTGACGCCCGTGGTTACGGGGATGGCCGCGCCAATGATGGCGCGGTGTCAGGTAAGGTATTCAGATTTAGTCAGGTATTCAACGGCCTGCTTTTGCAGCGGCTATCGACCATTTTCTTCTTAACAAGACATTATCGTTCTAAGTGTTTACGAATAGCTTCAAACTCTTTAGTCGCGTAGCGTGGAACGGTATCGGGTAGATTCTGCTCGGCGGCCTGCCAATATTGCCACGGCACTTTCTTGTCACCCAATTCGTAATCCATGCCATCCCAACTGTCTTCCCGGAAGCTGTAGAACGCCCAATGCGCCTGCTGCTGATCCAGCACCTTCAACACATCCTCCAGATATTGTGTGCACCCTGGTAAAGTGCGGACACAACCGAACTCCCCGACCACCATTTGATGGCGGGCCACACCGTGCGATTTCGCCCACTCAAACGGTAGCGCTAAATATTCTGCTACGCGTTGTGCATCCCACTGTTGCTGCGATCCCGCAAACGGCACTTTGCCCGGATAAGGCCAGGGCGTTTTCCGTTTGGCGTTTGGTGCACTGGTGGCGGAATATGGCTCATACATGTGCACGCTATATAACACACGTTTATCTTCGAGCGGCTGTGGCCAATACGTGAAGGCATCGGCGGCGGCGTACCAGCCACTGTCGACCATCACCGGCGTCTGCAGATCAACTTCGCGAATCGCCGCAATCACGGTTCGGTAAAACCCCGGTAAATCGCGCGCGGTGCCCTTCTGTTGCAGATACCAGCTTTTCATGGTCGCGGCTGGCGCATGTTCGTCCAGACCACCCATTTTCTCCGGCGCGGGTTCATTAATGATGTTGTATGCCGCCACTGCAGGGTGGTCTTTCAATGCAGCCGCAAGGTCGCGCCAATAACGGGCACTTTGCTGCCAGAAAGCCTTATCTTGCCACAGCCGGTCGTCAAACTCTCCGCCATTATTTTGTGACCAGCGCATGCCGGGTAAGGAAAGCGGCGTAATCACCACTTTCAACCCTGCTGCCTCAGCGTTATCCAGCACATTTCTTAAGGTTGCGACATCTTCCGCCACTAATTCCTGGTAGCGATCCGCACTGCCCAGCAGGAAATCACGTTGTCTGGTCGGCCATTTATCCCACGAGAGCCGCACCCAAGAGGCACCATAAGTGTGGAGAGCGTTGAAATAAGCGGTATTGGGTGGAATGCGATTAAAGCTGTTGCCGCCATGTTGAGGTTGCAGCCAGAAATCCATCTTATCGGCGGCTCTGGCAACAGGAATAGTGAACAAAATCAGCAGCAGGAATGTAAAGGTTTGTATGATCTGGCGCACACTTTCTCCTTGATTGATGAGAGTCCTGAGCACCCTTTTTGGTGCAGTCTCGAAGCTAAACGGATCTCCATGTAATTACTGTGCGTTATCACTGATTTTAGTCTGCTGATTTACAAGGAATTGATGACAGTTTGATGAACGCTTTTTCTGCGCAAAGTTTTTAAGCGCAAACTTCACTCCGGCTTTACGTTTCTTCACGCTTCCCCCGCATTTAACACCAATCATGGAGAAATAAAGGAGACGTACCTTTATCGCATATACAATGATAAGCATTCTCATTATCATGCGCATTTGCTTACATATGTTAATACTTCAGGGAGAAGATTTAAGTGAATGTAACTTTGTATGTCAGGAAGCGCCCGCTTGCACTGATGGTGGCAGCCCTGCTCACTTCACCGGCTTATGCCGCAGAACCCACGGAAAAACTGGCCGACGATGAATCGATGATCGTTACTGCGGAACAGGGTTTGAAGCAGCAACCTGGCGTTTCCACCATTACTGCTGAAGACATCAAGAAAAGCCCGCCGATTAACGACCTCTCCGACATCATCCGCAAAATGCCCGGCGTCAATCTGACCGGCAACGGCGCCAGCGGCAGCCGTGGCAATAACCGCCAGATTGATATTCGCGGCATGGGCCCGGAAAACACCTTAATTATGATCGATGGCGTGCCGGTGAGTTCACGTAACTCAGTGCGTTACAGCTGGCGTGGCGAGCGTGACTCGCGCGGTGATACCAACTGGGTGCCAGCGGAGATGGTCGAACGTATTGAAGTGATTCGCGGCCCAGCCGCCGCGCGTTACGGTTCCGGTGCGGCTGGCGGTGTGGTGAACATCATCACTAAGCGTCCGACCAATGACTGGCATGGATCGCTGTCACTGTTCACCAATCAGCCTGAAAACAGCAAAGAGGGTGACACGCGTCGCGCCAACTTTAACCTGAGTGGCCCACTGGCTGGCGATGCGTTAACCATGCGTCTGTATGGCAATATCAACCGCACCGATGCGGACGCTTATGATATCAATACCGCTCAAAACGGCTCTTATGCTGCGGGACGGGAAGGGGTACGTAATAAAGATATTAACGGTGTACTGTCATGGAAAATCACCCCTACTCAGATCGTTGATTTCTCTTACGGCTATAGCCGTCAGGGCAATATCTATGCGGGCGACACGCAGAACAGCAATGGAAATAGCAGTGCAGGTGGTTTAGTTGAATCTCTGTACGGCAGTGAAACAAACCGCTTATATCGTCAGAGCTATGGCGTCACTCATAACGGTATCTGGGATTGGGGCACATCCAAACTTAATTTCAACTACGAGAAGACCAATAACACTCGCTTGAAAGAAGGCACTGCCGGAAGCGTTGAAGGGATGATCAACAGTGATGTTTATTCGACCAGTCGTCTGGAAAGTTATCGTGCTGGCGGAGAAATAAACTTCCCACTGGAATTATTGGTGGACCAAACCGTGACGTTGGGAGCGGAATGGAACCGCGATGAGCTTAATGACCCTGCGTCAATGCAATCTGCAAGTACAAACCTTTACTTGCCAGGTAGTTCAGGCGATCCGTCTCAGCGCAGCAGTACTAACTCCGCCACGATAAGTTCAATTTATTTTGAAGATAATATTGCCGCCACTGACAGCACTGAAATTATTCCGGGTTTACGCTTTGATTATCATGATGCTTTTGGCGCTAACTGGAGTCCAAGCCTGAATATTTCGCAAGGATTGGGCGACTATTTTACGCTCAAAGCGGGTATTGCGAGGGCATTCAAGGCGCCTAACTTATATCAATCAACTCCTGGCTACCTGCTATCAACACGTGGCAATGGCTGCCCAATTGGCCTATCCCAATGTTATTTATTAGGGAATGACAATCTCGATCCTGAAGTGAGCGTCAATAAAGAAGTGGGACTAGAGTTTAACCACGCGGGTTATGTCGCGGGTATCACCTACTTCCGTAACGATTACAAAAACAAAATTGTATCCGGTACTGATGTTGTCTACACCAATGGTACTTACAACGTGCTTCAGTGGGAGAATGGAGGCAAAGCCATTGTAGAGGGGCTGGAAGGGAACCTGACTATTCCATTGATTGCGGACACACTCGAGTGGCGGTCTAATGCGACTTACATGTTCCGTTCAGAAAGTAAGAAGACCGGAAATCCTCTATCGGTCATTCCTGAATTTACTATCAACTCACAATTAGAGTGGCAAGCAACTGATAGCCTTAGCGCCAATATCAACTGGACGCAGTATGGCCGCCAAAAACCGCGCCAAAATGCAGAAACAGTTATTGAGGGAAGACCTGGAGGTCTTTCACAACGTGAAATCAAGCCATATTCCATCGTCGGCTTGAACCTCAATTACGACATCACTAAAAATTTGCGTGCTAATGCGGGTATTAACAACCTGTTTGATAAGCGCATTTATCGTGAAGATGAAGGTGCTTCAACTTACAACGAACCGGGCCGCGCCTATTACGCTGGCGTCACCCTGTCGTTCTGAGTCCTGATGGGTGGCCTTCTAAGGGCCACCTCTATTGACTTGCATTCCTATCTCCCTGTTAACCCATCAATTTCCATCCAAAATCACATCAATATTTTTTTGACGTTTAGCCTGAAAATTTTGATGGTTTTACGTCAAATAAGCGCTCGCCGCTGCGCATCGCATCCGCTAATTTCATCGCTATCTCCTCTACAGGATCAAAGCAAATGATAAAAGATGCGTTTTACCGCACAGGTCACCCCGCACCTCAATTCGGCGTCAGCCCTCTCTCCTGGGTCAATGAAGTTCTGCAATACCTCGGCGCAGGTACCTCGGCTGAACACTGTTTGAAGGAAGCGAAACAGGCCGGATTTCAGGGCGTCGAGCTGAGTCGCATATTCCCGCGCGAACCGGGCGCATTGAAGCAGCTGTTGGCACAACATCAACTGCAACTGGTATCGGGCTGGCATGACGGATTTCTTACCGAACGCAGCGTTGAGCAGGAACTGGATGCGGTGCACAACCATGCCGCCCTGCTGCAGGAAAATGGTGCCAACGTTATGGTGTATGGCGAATGCGGCTGGATGGCTGACAACGCGCTGGATGTGCCACTAAGCACCCGACGTTTGTTGCCGGAAAGTCAGGTCGCCGACTATGCCGATCGCCTTTCCCACTTTGCCGAAGCCCTGTTTGATCGATATGGTTTACGCCTCGCCTATCACCACCATCTCATGATGGTGGCCGAAACGCTGCCGGAAATTCGTGCGCTGTTTAGTGCCTGTTCGCCCGCCGTTGGCCTGTTACTGGATACCGGCCACGCCACCGCTGCCGGATTCTCCTATACGCAACTCATTGATGAATTCGCCGACCGCATTTGCCACATCCATCTGAAGGATGTGCGGCTGGATCGCCTGCAACAGGTGCGGGCTACCGGTATGACCTTCAACGAAGCGGTGCTTGCGGGGATGTTTACCGTGCCGGGCGACGGCGGCATTGACTATCGCCCGCTGGCAGAGTTTATCGCTCGCAGCGGCTATCAGGGTTGGATGGTGGTGGAAGCCGAGCAGGATCCGGCGAAAGCGCCCCCGTTAGAGACCGTTACCCGCGCACAACGTTTTGTTGCCCAACATATTTTACCTGCAAATGCTTAAGGAGCCGCTGATGGCTGGAAAAACACTGAATGTCGGTCTGATCGGTTCAGGCTTTATGGGCCAGGCGCACGCTGATGCATGGCGTCGTGCAGGCTTACTGTATCGCAACCTGGCGCTGCAGCCGGTTTTGCATACGCTGGCGGATGTGACACCTGCGCTGGCCGAGGAAGCAGCACGACGTTACGGCTTCCAGCACAGCACGGCGGACTGGCAGTCGCTGGTCAACCATCCTGAAATCGATATTGTTGATATCACCACGCCTAACAGCATGCATTTTGACATGGCACTCGCCGCCATTCGCGCCGGCAAACATGTCTACTGTGAAAAGCCCCTCACCGTTTCGTTGCAGGAGGCACAAATCCTGACGCAAGAAGCTGAGCGCGCTGGCGTGAAAACCATCATGGCGTTCAATAACATCAAAACCCCAGCGGCGCAGTTGGCGAAGCAGATGATCGACCGCGGTGACATTGGTACACCGACCCGCTTCCGTGGCTGGTTCGATCAGGGGTTCTTCAACGATCCCGAACTGCCATGGAGCTGGCGTTGCTCGCGCGAACAGGCCGGTTCTGGCTCGCTCGGTGACTTAGGCTCACACGTGGTGAGTGTGGCGCAATATTTGATGGGTCCGATCAAGAGCGTGGTGGGTCAGGAGCAGCTTTTCATTGAAACGCGCCCTGCGGCGGGCGGTGGCTCAGGCTATGGCGCACAAGCGGATAAGCAGGCGGCGCGTTTAAAAGTGGAAAACGACGATCAATTTCAGGCGCTGGTCACGTTCGAGAATCGCGCCGGTGGCGTGATTGAATCTTCACGCATTTCCGCAGGTAAAGTGTTTGGCATTGCCTGGGAAATCTCGGGCACTGAAGGCACCATCATCATGGACGGAGAGCGTTTTAACGAGCTGAAGATTGCACGTTATGGTGATGCCAGGCACGATCGTGGTTTCAAAACTATTTATGCCGGTTCTCAGGTCGAGCAATTTGGTGGCTTCTTTGGCTTCGATTTCGCAGGCGGTGGCCTGGGATATTTCGATGTGAAAGTCATCGAAATCTACGACCTGATTAAAGGCCTCAGCAGCGAAGCCGGTTGTTTCCCGGACTTCCGCTTTGGCCTGGAGAATCAGCAAATCATTGAAGCGATGGTGCGCTCCTCGGCCAGTGGTCAACGTGTGGAGATCGCCAGTCTGCGCAACTAACTTAAAAACTCGCGCAGTGCTTCAGCCAGCGCCTGCGGTTGCTCGTCCGGGATGAAGTGACCGCAGTGCGTGATTTTGATGCCTGAAACCTCAGCCGCAAACTCCTGAAGCGGAATCGCCATATCGGGGATCGAGCCCTGATCGGCGCTCACCGCCAGTAACGGCACCCTTAGCTTGCCGTTATCACGTAACAACGCACGGTTTTGTTCGGCTGAGACGCTCACTTCGCGATAGGCCGCCATACCTGCGCGTAATGCCCCGTTTTGTTGCAGCAAGCGCGTATATTCCGCCATATCCTCCTTATCAAAAACCATTGGGCTGACGGCTTTGCGTTTCAGGAACCACTCCAGATAGATCTCTTCGCGCCCGGCAATTAAGGCTTCCGGCAGATCCGGCAGCAGATGGAAACCAAAATGCCAGGTTTTCCAGGCCTTATCAGGCGTGGCGGGCAGCGCATCGGGTAAGGTGACGCCCGGGATACCTGCATCCAGCAGTGCCAGTTTCTTAATCTGTTTGGCATAGCGCAGGGCAAACGGCCAGGCCACCCATGCGCCAACATCATGTGCCGCAAGATAGTAGTGCTGGATGTTCAGTTGCCGCAGCAGGCCCTGTACTTTTTCCGCCAGAGAGGTGGTGTCATAGCCGCTATAAGGCTTGTCAGAGTCCCCCTGACCGGGGAGATCGGGCGCGATAATGGCGTAACGATCACCAAGCAGAGCCATCACCTTGCGCCACGCAAACCAGCTTTGCGGGAACCCGGCTAACAGCACCAGGGTTTCACCTTGTGGGTTGCCGCCGCTGACGTAGTGGATGCGAACACCGTCTACCGTGGCGTAATGATGGGAAAACCCAGGCAGGTTGGCGACGGGTTGTGACCAGCGCGATGTTATTTTTAATTCTGAGTCCTTCATCGGTGACTCCTAAAATGGAAATGATTACTTCCTAATTGGTTAAAATTTTAGTCGGATAGGTCTAAAACATCATCGTTCCTGGACTGGCATGGTTGGCCGCGTTCTCGTGTCGAGATTTGAGTTTGCGGTAAGGGAAAAACCATTTAGGAAATGATCGATTCCCAAATGGTACAGGATGGGGTTAAGGATTGGCAAGGGTGCTAATGAGATCCCAAATTAGGGCGCAATACGATACTGAATAAAATCCGTCTTCGCCGCGACCTGATCGTACAGCGCTCTTGCGCGGTAATTATTCTCACGCGTCATCCAATACACTTTCGAGCAGTTCAACGCCTCAGCGGCAGCATTCACCGCTGCGATTAACGCGCGACCCGTGCCTTGTTTACGCCCGTCAGGGCTGACGAACAGATCCTGCAGGTAACAATAGTCACCCATGGTCCAGGTGCTGCGATGGCAGATAAAATGCACTAGCCCGGTCAATTTGCCCTGCTCTTCCGCCACCAGGCAATGCATCGGCTCGCCCTCCGCAACCAATCGTTGAAATGTCGTATTGGTGACTTCTTCCGTGACCTCACTGACATAGAAGTCGAGATAGCCTAACCACAGCGATTTCCACTGTGCGTAATCATCTGCCGTGAGTTTTCTAATCTTCAGTTCCATTTCTTTCTCTCCATTGTTGGCGCGTGATGTTGAACATTAAACTGGCGGGTGGATCCTGCGGATTAAACACCCTTTCGAGGAAAGTCATCCCGACCTTTTCCAGTACGCGGCGCGATGCAGTGTGATTCTCGCGCACCAAGCCGACGATTTCTCTCAGCTTTAGGTCTTCAAAACCGTGGCGGATGGCACGATGCGCGAGTTCTGTAGCATAGCCTTTTCCCCAGGCATCCGGTTCAAAACGGTAACCCAGGTTGTTAGTTCTGCGCCCGTTGTATTCGCTGACAAATACGCCACCGAAACCAATCACATGCTGAGGATCGCTTTTCTCCATAATGGCCCAATCATCGAATCCATGAATGGCGCGATCTTTGATTCTGCGTAATAACACTTCTCGCGCATGATCAAGGTTTGGATAAGGCCCGCGCGGGTTAAATTGATGTGTTCGCGCATCGCCATAGATGCGAAAAAGCGCCTGCAAATCCGTGCGCTCAACCGGTCGATACAGCAGCCTTTCAGACTCCCAATGCATTCATTCCCTCGCCGTTTTTTTGTGATGCAGCGAAGTAACATAGCACCGCGACATCGCTTTGAGTGTTAAGAATTTTTGCTATGATGTCAGCCCATCTTTCTAATGATTAAATCTGAACCATGCGAACATCGGACTCGTTGCGACTTTTACTGCTGGCGGCTATCTGGGGAGCCAGTTTTCTTTTTATGCGTATTGCCGTTCCCGCGCTGGGTGCGGTGAATACGGCTTTTTTGCGCGTGTTATGTGGCGCATTAGGTTTAATCATCGTGATGGCGGTGCTACGCATTCCGCGCTGCTTCGAAGGCAAATTTGGCTGGGCGATGTTGCTGGGTGTGATTAACTCTGGATTACCTTTCCTGATGTATTGCCTCGCCGCTCGCGTGCTGCCCGCAGGTTATTCCGCGATACTCAACGCCACCGCGCCGTTGATGGGCGTCGTGATAGGCGCCGCATTCTTCAATGAACAACTGACCGTAAGTAAAGTGCTGAGCATGGTGGCCGGTTTTGTCGGCATTATGTTGATTAGTACCACTGGTGAAGGGGTGCTCTCACACGCGCTGGTGCTCGGCATCGCGGCTTGTCTGGTCGCCACCACCTGCTACGGTTTTGCCGGCTTTCTCGCTAAGCGCTGGATTGAATCGCGCGGCGGGCTTGATGCCACCAAAGTCGCGTTCGGCAGCCAGTTGGGTGCCTCTCTGTTCCTGCTGCCTTTCTTTGCCTTCAGCGCCCCGCAAACGCCTGCGGCGAACTGGCACATTCCTGAAGTCTGGGCCTGCATCCTGGCCGTCGGCTTTATTTGCACCGCGCTAGCTTACATCATCTACTTCCGCTTACTGGCCGATATTGGCCCCCTGCGCACCCTCACCGTCACCTTCCTGATTCCGCCTTTTGGTATCCTGTGGGGCTGGTTAGTGCTGGACGAACAGATCAATCAGGGCTTTGTCGGCGGTGCATTGCTGATTGTGCTGGCAGTGTGGCTTGTCACGCGCAGCGGAATGGTCAAAGCCGCCACGCCGAGTACCTCTGACAAATAATCACGCTATTTTTTGCCGGTGGGCTTCAGTGAGCGATTGAGATCCTGAATGCGTTTCATGGTTTTTACCGTGCGCGATGACGTTGCTGAAGCCACCGACAAAATCAACATCTCCAGACACACCAGCACGGTGCCATGCAATGGCATACGACCATTCTCCCCACCGCGCGGCACATTGATAATCACATCCGCTTCTTTGGCAAAGGCAGAATCTAAGGCATTGGTCAGCAAAATCACCGGCATCCCCAGTCGCTTCGCCTCTTTCAGGGTGGTCAGCCCTTCTTTATGAGCAGATTTTTGCGCCATCATGATCAGCACATCACCACGCTGTAAGGTGATCAACTGTTCGGCGAGGGCAATGCCCGAACGATTGAGCGTGACGGCAGGAATGCCAATACGCGTGAACAAACGGGCGCTGTAATCCGCCAGAATTCCTGAAGCATTAATGCCAAACAGCGCAACCTGTCGCGCGTCGATCAGCATCGCGACAGCCTGCGCGACCGCTTGCCGGTTGTGGGGTTCCGAGAGGGCATCGCAGGCGCGTTTATGGCCGCCCAACACGAAATCGATGCCCGAATTGATGTCACACGACAGCTCGCTGACGGTGGCGCTCATCTTCTCTTCTGAATTCATCGCCGGGCCAAACCAGGCTTTCAGCGTGGTTTTCAAATCACGCAAACCAGCAAATCCCAATGCCTGGACGGCACGCACCACGGTGGCATCTGAGGTGTGAGTCGCATCCGCTATTTCCATTGCGGTGGCATCTAATATTGCCTCACGATTATCGTGGATATATCGCGCGACGGATTGAAGGCTGGACGATAATGACGGGGCGCGTGCGCGATAGCGTTCACCTAATACATCAACCCGATTTTTAATTTTATTTACGGCCATCTTTTTACCTGTTTGTCATCAGGGCGTGATTCCGTCCCCCATTTAGGCACTGCATTGTAGTGAAATTTCCTGTTTAATCCAGCTCTCTGATAGTTAACGCGCCTTTAGGCTGGGTCGTTACACCACAACACGACATCAGATTATATGACTGTTTTTAATGTATTTATTACAGATAAGCTTAAAAAGAAAATGGCGATCATGGACTGCATTCATGCTGTAGTATCCACGTCATTTTTTCCATTTACTACTACACTCTTTCATGTTTGAATGATTCTCAATAACATCACGCCATCTCAGTTTAGGTCGCATGATCCACAGAGAATGCTTATTTCATGCACTTTTCTCTGCTGGAAAAATTTAATCCTAGCTTCGTTTCATGGACGAGATTAATTCCGCACCAACACCAGGTTTATTTAAATGAATAACAACAAAAATTTCGCTTTTAAAACCACATGTCATCCGGCCATTATCGCCGCAATATACGGTGTCAGCGTTTTCACTGCAGCAGGCAGTCTGGCAGCGGAAAGCAACAATACCCTCACGGTTTCGGCGCAGGAAAGTAGTCCACAAGGCTACAACGCCACCAGCAGCTCCGTTGCCAGCAAAACCGCCACGCCGCGTCTGAACGAAGCGCAATCGGTGAGCGTGGTGACTCAGCAACAGCTTGAAGACTATCAGGCTGCCAGTCTCGCTGATGCGATGCGCTTTGTCAGTGGAGTCACGGAGGGCAATACCCTGGCAGGCACCGAAGATGGTTTTGTGCGTCGTGGATTTGGCAGCAACTCCGATGGTTCGATCTATCGTGACGGCATTCGCAGCAGCCAGGGATTAAATTTTGATGCCACCACCGAACGTGTCGAAGTGCTGAAAGGCTCGGCTTCCCTGCTTTACGGTATCCAGAATCCGGGCGGTGTAATTAACGTGGTCAGCAAAAAACCGCAATATGACTGGCACACCAAAGTCAGTGGCCGTGCCTCCAGCGAAGGTGGCGGCGCCGGAACCGTCGATGTCACCGGCCCGCTGGGCAACGGCTTTGCCTTTCGCCTGATTGCCGAAAAGCAGAATCAGGATTACTGGCGCAATTTTGGCAGCGAAAAGCATACGCTGATTGCGCCTTCGTTACAGTGGTACGGCGAAAAAGCCAGCTTCCTCGTGAGCTATGAAGATTATCAATACGATATTCCGTACGATCGCGGCACCGCCTTTATCAATGGTAAGCCGCTGGATATTGGCTACAAGGATCGTCTCGACGACAAGGCCAACCACGCCTGGGGCCACAACAAAACCCTCAATGCGCATTATGACTGGCAGTTCAATGATGACTGGAGCACGCGCGTCACTTTTGGCTGGAATCAGCGCCAATACGACAACAACGAAGTGCGCGTCACCGCCATCAATCCCACCACCGGTGTCGTCACGCGTCGGGCGGATGCTAATCGCGGCTTTAACCACAAAACAAAATACGTTTCATGGGATCTGCTCGGTTCGCAACAGCTGTTGGGTATGACACACGATGTGGTGATCGGAACTGACTACGAAATGAACCAGACTTACCGTGCGCATCAGTATCAGGGAAAATCAAATACCGGGTTTAACTTTACCGATCCGCAATACGACATCCTGTCGCCGGTCACCAATAGCACCACGGAAAACACCGCCAACGCCAATAACCTGAACCGTATTCATAGCCGTTCGGTTTACGCTAAAGACAGTATTTCACTGACGGAACAGTGGATTGCCGTGCTTGGCGGTCGCTATCAACATTACGAGCAGCGCGCATCCAAAGGCTTCGATCCCGTAGTGGAAACACTGAACAGCGAAGGCAATAAATTCCTGCCACAGGCGGGCCTGATATATAAAATCACCCCTGATGTCTCGCTTTACACCAGCGTCAGCAAATCCTTTACCCCCTCCACCGATGTGGACGATGACGGCAATGTCGGTAAACTGGAACAGGGCACGACCTGGGAAGTTGGCAGTAAATGGCAGATATCACCCAAGCTGTTTGCCAGCGTCGCGCTTTACCGCATAGATGAGCGTGACATGTCACTCAGCATTAACGGTACAACGCGTGCGATTGATAAAGCGCGTTCCAGCGGCGCAGAGTTTGAGCTGAACGGCGAAGTGCTGCCGGGCTGGGATCTCAGCGCTAGCTACAGTTACGATAAGGCTGAAATCGTCGATGATGGCGTAAATTCTGCTAACAATGGCAATCGACTGCAAAATGCACCGCGTCATTCGGGCGCACTCTATCTCAGCCACAGTCTCAGTATTAACGGCATTCCCGGTGATTTCCGCGTCGGTGGCGGTGCGCGCTATGTCGGCTCGCGAGCCGGCGATCCTGAGAACAGCTTCACGATGCCGGATTACGTGGTGGCGGATAGCTTTATCGCCTGGAACAATCGGCTGTTTGGTGAAAAGACACAGCTTAAGCTGAATCTGAACAACCTCTTCAATAAACACTATTACACCTCCAGCGGCGGCAATCTGCGCGTGCGTGAAGGGGAAACCCGCAACCTGATGGTCGAGGCCAGCGTTGAGTTCTGATTCTGTTGTTAAAGCGGGTGCCCGGCGCGCCCCTTCCCTGTGGGGGCCAATGCTGATTGTTCTGGCCTGCTTCTTACTGGCACTCAGCAGCGCCGCGCTGGCAAAAACCGTCACGGATATTGACGGAAATCAGGTAGATATTCCTGACCATCCGCAGCGCATTGTCTTGGGTGAAAGCCGCATGCTGTATACGCTGGCGCTGCTGGAGCCGGGCAATCCTTTTCAGCATATCGTTGCCTGGCCTCAGGATTTGAAAAAGTACGATAGCCAGACGTGGAACAGCTTTGCGCGCCATTTCCCGCAAATGTTAAACATCCCTTCCCTCGGTTCAGGCGGCCCGAATGCCATCAATCCTGAGCAGATCCTGGCGCTCAAACCGGATGTGGTGATCCTGCCGAGCCTGGCGCGCTACGATGATGCCGATCTGCGCCTGGTGAGCATGCTGAAAGCCGCCCATATTCCGGTGGTGAAAATCGATCTGCGCGTGCATCTTCTGAAGAATACCCGTCGCAGCGTTGAGATCTTTGGCGAGGTGCTGAATCAGCAAGCACGCGCGCAGGCCTTTAACCGTTTTTATGACGCACATATGCAGGTGATTCGTGATCGGCTGGCCAGCTATCACGGCGCGAAACCTTCGGTATTGTTGCAGTTGCACCTCGGCCGCCGGAATGAATGTTGTGTCACCGCAGTCAACGGCAGCCTTGGCGAACTGTTAAACGCCGCGGGCGGTGACAACATCGCGGCTAAAACGCAGCACGGGGTGTTTGGTCGCTTAAGTGAAGAAATGGTGATCGCGGCACAGCCGGATGACTACTTTGCCACTGGATTTGGCGATAACGAGGCGCAGGGATTGCTCAAGCTGGGGCCAGAAGTGTCGCTGCCTGCGGTGCAAAATAGCTTTGCCCGACTGACTGCGCAGCAAAACGGTTTGCGCGAGTTAGCTGCATTGCGCAACGGCCACTCCGCGGTCATCTGGATGAATTTTTACCTCAGCCCCTGGCACATCGCGGCAACGGAATTTATGGCAAAAACGCTCTATCCGCAGCTGTTCGCAGATATCGAACCCGAGCAAACCTTGAAGCAAATCTTCCATGATTTCCTGCCTATTCCTTACAGCGGAACCTATTTCGCCCGGATGCCTGCGCAATAAACGCTCTTACTGATAATCGAAGCGCTAATTGCGCTTCGATTATTTATATATAATTTTAAACCTCGCAATTCATCTGCTTAAGAAAATAAAAATCGCATCTGTCGATTCAAAATTAAAATACGCTGCCGCCGCGCTTGTTAATATCCCCAGTGGCACTAACCTTAATTTTGCAGTCTGGACATAACGTGTGATGTTACCCACGATTATGTAATCGCAATGCATGAATGAGGGCATTTTATGGCCGAGCATAGAGGCGGTTCAGGAAACTTCGCAGATGACAAACAAAAAGCGTCTGACGCGGGTAAAAAAGGTGGACAAAGCAGTAGCGGCGGGAATTTTAAAGACAACCCCGAGAAAGCTTCCGAAGCCGGTAAAAAAGGCGGTAAAAGCAGTAACAAAGGATCTTAATCCGCATCGGGTGTGCTAGTCGCCCCACCGACAAGGATGCCGGGATGTTCCACTGGCAAAAGAATAAGTGCAACGGCGATATATGATTGACGTCTTGCGCTTATTCTGGTCTTCGCTCCCCTTTGCAAATACTCCTTTTACTCATATCGCTATAGCAATAATAACGCTTCGCTTAACCCACGAAGTTTCAATTGGTCATTTTTTGACGTGACATATATCACATTTATGCCAGGCTTATTTTATCTTTAGCGAAGAACATGGAGATTACGATGAGTTCATTTACTAACAAAACGTTGCTTACCCATCAATATCCAACCCCTCCTTTTAAAAAACAATTGCAGGATTTTCCTGGGCTGGCCGCCAAAATGGAACCGCGACCTGACCATGGTGAAACCAGCTATCGTGGCACCGGTCGTTTAACCGGTCGTAAAGCGCTGATCACCGGCGGCGATTCTGGGATTGGCCGTGCGGTTGCCATTGCTTATGCGCGTGAAGGTGCCGACGTGGCGATAAATTATCTGCCCGACGAAGAACAGGACGCGGCGGAGGTGATCAAACTGATTGAAGCGGAAGGTCGCAAGGCGATTGCCATTCCGGGTGATATCCGTTCCGAATCCTTTTGCCAGCAACTGGTGAAGGAAGCGGCGACGAAACTGGACGGTCTGGATATTTTGGTCAACAACGCCGGTCGCCAGCAGTTCAATGAATCGATTCGCACCCTTTCAACGGAAGATTTTGATGCGACGTTTAAGACTAACGTTTATGCCATGTTTTGGATAACCAAAGCGGCGCTGGCGTATTTACCTGCAGGTTCATCGATTATTAACACCTCGTCAGTACAGGCATACGATCCCAGCGCGATCCTGCTGGATTACGCTCAGACCAAAGCGTCCATTGCGGCCTTTACTAAAGCCCTGGCAAAGCAACTGGGAAAAGACCAAATCCGCGTGAACGCCGTGGCGCCCGGCCCTTACTGGACTGCGCTTCAGGTATGTGGCGGCCAACCGCAGGAGAAAGTGGAGCAATTTGGCGCTTCTGCGCCACTGGGTCGCCCTGGTCAGCCCGCTGAAATTGCGCCGCTCTACGTGACGTTTGCGGAAACGACGAATAGCTTCACGTCGGGACAGGTTTGGTGTTCTGATGGCGGTACCGGCACGGTTTAACCCCGATGAAGGGCGCATCAAGATTGATGCGCCCTATTCGATCTTAGCCCAAAGTTTTAAGGCGCGGCGCGCGGAATACCAGCATGATGCCGAGCAGAATAGCCAACATTCCCACCATCCCCGACCACGGCAACGCATTACCTAACAGCAGGTAATCCAGCACCGCCGTAATGATCGGGACCAAATAAAATAAACTGGTGACGTTAACGATGCTTCCCGCACTCAGCAGCCGGTACAGCAGCAGCTGCGCCACCACTGAGATCATCACGCCGAGAAACAGTACGGAGATCCAGAAGTGCAACGTAAAGTCGATATGGAAAGCTTTGATCGGCAGTAACAACGCGCACAGCGCAAGGCTCACCGCGTATTGTAACGGCAGTACCTGTGCGGGATGCTGCGACACTTTTTTCTGCATGATGGCACCAAATGTCATACACAGCAGTGCACCCAACGCGAAGACAATGCCACTTAACGGCAATTGTGATGCTGCCAGACTGCGCCATACCAGTAGAACCAATCCCGCTAAGGCGATCATGAGTCCCAGTAATCGCATACCCTGCATTCGCCGTTCCACAATACAGAGGGTCAGGATCGGTTGTATGCCCATAATGGTGGCAATCAAACCGGGCGTCACACCCTCGGCCATCGCCTGGAAGTAACACACCGAATAGGCACCAATCAACATGAGTCCGGTGAACATCACCGTTTTTCGGCTGCCTGCATCGGGTAACCAGCGACGTCGAAATAGGCCCACCAGCAATAATGCAGCCAGCGCCACACTGAAGCGCACAATCAATAGCGCGATGGGTGAGGCATTGTCCAAACCAAGGCGTGAGAAGATGGCCGCACTGCCCCACAGCAGCACGAAGCCCGACGTCGCCGCTTGCGACGTCAAAGACGAAGAACGCATGAAAATGCTCCTAAAACAAACGTTGTAAATTTAAGCGTGAAGAATGTCGGTTCTTAGCGAACCACAACGCGTGCAGGAGGCGGTGGAGGACAGCAGATCGCATACAGGCCATGTTCGTATGACGGGGAAAGTGCGGCTGAAAGTGTCATTTACGCAGGCCTGTAGTCAAAATAGGGAGTTCAGGAACAAAAAGTTAGCAGATCGCCTCAGGCTTGTCATCCATTGAGTCTTGCAGGAAAGACTTCACGCAACCATTCGATAAACACCCGTAAACGCTGGGTCAGATGGCGGTTTTGCGGATACACCACGTGAAATGGATAGCTGGCGGGCCGCCAATCCTTCAGTATTTCCACCAGTGCACCTGACGCTAAATCTGTGGCTGCTGCGTATCGGAATGTTTGGATGATACCTAATCCTGCCACCGCCGCCGCCAGATGAGCATTGCTCTCATTAATCCCCATGCGATGCTCGATTTTCATTTCCTGTTTCTCATTACCCTGCAGAAAGCGCAGCGGGAAGGCGCGTCCGCTCTGCGGGGATAAATAGCTAATCCAGCGATGCCCATTTTTAAGCTCTTGCGGATAAGCTGGCACGCCGTAAGTTTTGAGATAAGCGGGTGCCGCGCAGGTGATCATCTCAGCATCACCAAGATGACGCGCCACCAGCGATGAATCACCCAGTGGGCCGCCACGAATGACGCAATCGACATTGTCGCTAATCAGATCCACAGCCCGGTCCGATACGCCAAGATCGAGGCGAATCTCAGGAAATCGCGCAACGAAATCCGGTAGCAGTGGGATGAGTACCTCACGCGCCGTTGAACCCCCAATATCAACGCGCAGATACCCGCGCGGCGTTCCATTTACCACATTAAAAGCCCCGTCGATATCTTCTAAGTCACGCACGATACGCAGCGCTTTGTCGTAATAATCTCGTCCTTCAGGCGTGACGGTGACGCGTCGCGTGGTGCGTTGTAACAGGCGCACGCCCAGATGCCCTTCTAACTCCTGCACCAATTTACTCAACGTCGCATTGGGCATATCCAGTGAATCGGCCGCACGGGTGAAGTTCCCCGCCTCAACCACGCGTGCAAACGCCTTTATCGCCAACAGCTGATCCATGATGATTATCCACACACAGGAATAGTGATTTCGATTTTACACCATTTATCGCCAAATCACGCAGGGTTACATTGCCTCCCATGCACTGCAACGCAGTCATTACACACTTAAATCCATTTGGGAGAACACTCATGAACACATCATTAAACGGTAAAATTGCCTTAGTCACCGGCGGCACCAGCGGGATTGGTTTAGCCTCTGCCCAGGCGCTGGCAGCACAGGGCGCTCGCGTGTTTATCACCGGTCGTCGCCAGCCAGAACTGGATGCTGCTGTTACGCTAATCGGTGCACAGGCAACCGGCATTCGCGCTGATGCTTCCGTGCTGAGCGATCTGGATGCTGTATATGCCCAGATTGCGCGCCAGTCGGGCCGGCTCGATATTCTATTCGCCAATGCTGGCGGCGGCGATATGTTGCCACTGGGTGCGATTACTGAAGAGCACTTCGACCGTATCTTTGGCACCAACGTGCGTGGTGTGCTGTTTACCGTGCAAAAGGCGCTGCCGTTGTTAAGTGACAAAGCCTCGGTCATTTTAACCGCGTCTACCACGTCGATTCAGGGCACAGCAGGCTTCAGTGTTTACAGCGCCAGTAAAGCCGCCGTGCGCAACTTTGCCCGTTCATGGGCGCTGGATGTGAAAGATCGCGGAATTCGTGTCAACGTGGTGAGCCCTGGCCCGGTGCGCACGCCGGGTTTGGGCGATTTAGTGCCCGAAGATCAGCGTCAGGGATTGTTCGATGCGTTAGCCGCCCAGGTGCCATTGGGTCGATTGGGTGAACCCGGTGAAATTGGTCAGGTGGTGGCGTTTCTTGCATCCGATGCCTCCAGCTTTGTTAATGCCACCGAACTGTTCGTGGATGGTGGCATGGCGCAGGTATGAGTTGAAACCTAAGGAAAGACGTCAAGGTTAGGCCCGTTTTCCTGTAGCGAAGTGCGTAATGGATGACGCACTTCATCAGTGCATCGCTCTGAATATAATTACTCCTCTCACCCTTTCGCATCCCGGCAAAAACACACATAATTCAGCGCTCGTGCAGAGCAAAAAAAAATTGAATACGCCATGATGGCTATCAGGCAGCAATGCCATGCTGTCTTTCAATATTGAGGTGTTAATCACTGATATTGTCTTAACCGGTAAGGAAATCGTGCAGTGAAGTTAAAGACTTATGCGTTTCTCATTCTGTCATTTTGCATCGTTTTCGGCGCTCAGGCTGCTACGCGAGTCGAGTTGCTGGCAGGGGCGAATAGTATCGATCTTAATCAGGATGGCGTCCCGGATTTACTGATCTCAGCCACCTTTGACAATAACACCTCACATCCCAGCCAGACCCTATCTGCGTTCATCAATAAAAACGGCAACGCATATATTTTACCGGTCCCGGATGATGACGGATTTACCTGGTCAGATTTCCGCCTGGCAGGTTCGTCTGACAAAATCATTGGCTTTGAATTGCATCAGATTCAGGGCGTTTATTACCTGATCCGCGCAATGAAGTTCTCATCAAATCAGGACAATGAAGATCTGACTGAAGCCGCAAAAATAAAATTCTCTCGCTATCGTGTGGCGGAGAGTAGCGAAGAGCCTGGCGCGCCGGTTTTTTATTGGCAACTGTCTGGCAGTTATACCACCGCACAAACCTATAACGATGTCGATCAGGCTTTCGCACAATTAAAAATAGATGAATTTAAGTAACGCAGTGCAGGCGTTAATGCGCCTGCTCATCAATCTCGCACTTCATACTGCACCGAGAGTTCGCCCTTCTTCGCTTTAACCCGGGTGATCACGATTTCACCCACTTCACTGGTGCGCGGCACATGCGTGCCACCGCAGGCATACGGCGTCAATTCGCCCCAACTGACCATTCTGCGTCCGGCGTCATCCCGCAGCACGCGTGCGAGATCCTGCGCCACCAGCGCATCGACACCTTCAGCGATTGCCGATTCATCAACGGTTTGCGGTTCGCCCTGCGGTTTAAAAACAATACGTCCATTGCCGGGACGATGATCACCTTTGTAGCCTAACCAGCCAAACTTCTCTCCGGCATACGCAATCAGATGCCCTGCCGAATGGTAACGTGTGTGCAGTTCACGCAGCGCCGCATCAATTCGGATATGCACGCGACCCAGCGCCACTTCACGGTCGATAATATGCAGTAACTCACCCTCTTCCTGAATGAGTTGTAACACCCTCGCCTCACCTATCGTGCCCTGGTCAGCAGGTTGCCCGCCGCCTTGCGGATGGAACAGCGTTGCCGCCAGTTGCACACGAAACCGGCCATCTTCCTGCGCTTCACACCGCACCACTTCCGCATCCATTTCCAGCAAATCGCTGAAATAGTAGGCTCTTTCCGTCATCTTAACTCCAATTATCACTTAAATGCTTGCAGCACGTTCAAGGTCGTAGTGGAACCGCCGCAGACGATAACCAACAGGTTTTCTACACCCGCTAACGGCAATTTTTGTCCGTAAAGCAGTGCCAGCGCTGCACCACATGCCGGTTCCACCAGGGTGCGATGGTCATTAAGAAATGCCAGGCAGGCATCAACGGCTTCCCTGTCACTGACGCGCGAGGCCAGCACGTCACGGGTTTTACTGACATCAAAGGCGCGCTGGCAGACCTGGCGTGCGCCTAATGACGTCGCAATGCCGCTGAGATGTTCCAAGGCAATTGGATGTCCCGCGGCCAACGCAGCGTGATAAGACGCCATACCCGTGGTTTCTGCGATGTAAATCGGCACATGATGTAATCCTTGCCGTGTTAACCCTTGATCAACCCCTGACAAAAGGCTGCCGCCGCCCACTGAAAGCACCACAGCATCAGGTCGCACCCCTTCTTCTACAACTTCATCGATCAGGTTCGCAATGCCCTGCCACAACAACGCATGATCAAAAGGATGGATAAATGCGTCCTGTTCGGACACCAACGACTGCGCCAGGTGATTAGCGTCCGCCCAGGTTTTACCGTGAACGATCACCTCCGCCCCTTCCAGTGTCAGCAGATGAAGCGCATGTTGAGACGTCGACTCCGGGACCACAACCACTGCAGGTACACCGAGTTGACGGCTCGCATAGGCCACCGCCAAACCTGCGTTTCCCCCCGATGAAGAGATAAATCGCTTTACTCCGCGCGCAGCATGCTGCTGACAGGCAAACCCGATACCGCGGATTTTGAAGGAACCGGAAGGCTGCATCGCTTCCATCTTCAGCCACACCCGGGTTTTATTGAGTTGACTGAGTGGCAAAGATTCCAGCAACGGCGTTTTAATGCTTAGCGACTCAGCTGTTTTCATTTTTGATTTCATCCAGATAGTTGTAGATGGTGTAACGCGTGACGCCGAGCGCCGCTGCGGCTTTCTCCACTCCACCTTTCATCAGAAACAGTCCCTTCTCCTGCATATGCTTCACCGCGAGCAGATTGGCCCGTTTGATGTCATTGCGATTGTTTCCGTGATGTAGTGCAGAAGTCGTGTTGATGATTTCGCTCATCAGATGTTCGATGGTGTCCGGGCTTTCCGCTGCCGGTTCGACTTCTGAGCCCTGCACCTCAGGTTGACACATTGCAGTCATGGATTGCAGCACGCGCAGCGCCTGCTCAATATCTGCGTTATCGACGTTGATGCAGAGTGCAGCAAAAGGCACACCGTATCGGTCACGATAAATCGCAGTGCTGCTACGAAGCGGCTTGCCCTCGCGGGTAAAGGTGGGGTAATCCAGTAATAAGGAAATGGCTTCATCTTTGCGCTCCATCGCGCTGATAAATGCCCTGTCGGTGCGTAATCCGGCTAATACCGAATCACCCCGCTTACGTCCCGTCACTTCTGCATTGGCGATCTCAGCAATCGAATATTCAGGCTGACGCAGATCGTGCAGCACGACTTCGGCATTACGCTGGATCACACTGCCGATGACCTTTACCGCGCCAGCCAGCATGCGCATTAAGTCGGCAACATATTGCTCGTCTGTAATTGAAGACATCAGGGCACCATTAGTTCTACATTTTGTAGAAAAATAGCATTTCAGACATCATTGATCAACTTTCTGTTGACCAATGATTCTATCCCTCTTGTTAAAACCGCCATGCCAGAAATAGAACACCGGTTAACTGGCTGGCTTGCTGAGTGACCGGACTATCGGCTGCGTCGTCCTGCAGTCGTTGTGCAGTGACGCGCGCGCCTAACAGCCAGGAGGGCGTCACGACATAATCCATGCCGACATCCCATCCAATCTTCTCAATTCCGGCATCCGCAGTGTAACGTGACAGGCCGCTGCGCTCGGACTGCACTGCCGTGACACCGTATTGAGTTTGTAAATAATTACTGTCCGCCCAACTCAACGTCGGGCCAGTGTAGAGCCGCAGATTATCCACGGGATGCCACTGCAGATGGGCATACGAGGCAAGTTTAAAACCCTGTTGGTTGCCGCCAATATCTTGAGTGGCAATGATGCTGCCTTTGAACCAGGAGTTTTCGTAAGTGGCTGAAGTGAAGGCACGCGGCGTAACATCAATATCACCCAGCCCGTGCAGGTGGTCATCATCGGATTCCTTACGGGGTGAAATGTCTGTCCCTGCGCCTAGCGCAAATGTCCAGTGTTCGGTTTTCACGACATCCCAGCCGAGGGCAACCAGATCATCGACCCCGCCGACAAAGAGCGGGCCGTAAGCCAGTTTGAACGCGGGGATGAACTCGGTTTTAGTGTCTTTGGCACCCGAGTAATTTGGTTTCTCGCCAACACCGCCTCCTATGTAGCCAGAAAACTCAGGGCTATCGTCTGCGGCCACAGCGGACATCGACGTTAAAGAGAGCAGGCAAAACAGCGTCACAGGTTGAGCCAGAGTGAAGCGCATCAAATTCATCCTTTGGTTGCAAGAGGGCGTAAGTTAAGCCCGCTGATTGCAACACTCCCTTGTAAATCCTGTTTTTATCCCTGGTAAAGTTATGTAACAGCGAGCGGAATTCGCACTTTAAAGCAGGCTCCGCCCCCGGCTCGATTCCTCAGCGTAATACTGCCCGCATGGTATAAGGCGATGGAGCGGACTAAGGCGAGGCCCAGCCCGGATCCGTTGCCCTTTCGGCTTAGCCGGAAGAACGGCTCAAACACCTGCGCATGATCTGCTTCAGGAATACCTGGCCCACGGTCTTTCACTTGTAGGATAAAGTGCCCCTCACCGTCGTCATTGAGTTCGACCCGAATATCACGTCCGGCGTAATGCAGCGCGTTTTCGATCAAATTGCGCAGGAGACGGCGCAGCAAGCGCGCATCGACTTCGGCAACAATATGTACGGCGGTCAATTCAACCTGAACACGCGCGCACTCTTCAGCAGCAATGGCGGTCACATCGACACGTTTAAGCTCACCGTTGATCACATTGGGCGATAACTCCAGGCGACTTAACGTCATAATTTCTTCTACCAGTGCATCCAATTCCGCCACGCTGCGTTGTAATTCACGTCCTGGCGCTGACTCATTTTGCTCTAACAGCGCTGCTGCCATCTGAATTCGCATCAAAGGCGAGCGGAGTTCGTGCGAAGCATTGGCCAAGATGGTTTTCTGCGATTGCACCAGTTGTTCGATCTGGGTGGCTGAACGGTTAAAGCTCTCCGCTAACTGCGCGACTTCGTCTCGTCCTGCGACAGGCATGCGTGTCCGAAGATCCCCTTTCCCCAACAATTCAACACTGCGCTGAAGTGATTCCAGCCGCGCCGTTAAACGCCGGATTACGGGGAAAGAGATCAGTGCAACGCTGGCCGCGAGCATCATCAACATCAGGATAAACACCCACGGCCGTTTCTGTCGGTCGCTACTGAATTGAATGACCAACACGCGTTTATCTTTAAGTTGCCAGACAAATCGCATGCCGTACCAGTCGTCAAACAATCCGCCATGGTCGACACGTTTGGGAAACGCCAGAGGAGGCGTCAGCGGGCGGCTCAATGGTGTGCCATCGGCGGCGAACAGCGCAAAGCGGGTATGCGCGCGTGCAATCCACTGGTCAATGGCGGCAGATTGCGCCGCAGGAGAAGCGGTTGCAGGGGGTAAATTTTTCTCAACTAACTCAGAAAAGGTCGCGAAGGCATCAAGATGACGGTTGTTATCATCACTCCACAACCAGAGTGCAATGGTGCATGCCACCACCAGCAACAGCGCACAGCTGAAGGCAGAAAAGATCTGCAAATGGATGGGTAAATCACTGAGACGCTTCATGCACCAGGCAACGCCGAAAATACGTAGCCGACACCGCGTACGGTGATAATCCGTTTTGGCGCACGGGGATCGTCTTCAATCATTTGCCGGATGCGGCCAATGTGCACGTCAATCGCACGGTCAAAACTCTCATAGCTTTCGCCGCGGACAGATTGCCAAATCTGTTCCCGATTCAAAACCCTGCCAGCATTCCGCGCTAACGAAACCAGCAGGTCGAACTGCAATGAGGTTAGCGAGCAGCTATTCTGATTTAACATCACCGTGCGTGCTGCAGTATCAATCTCCAGCGAGCCAGAACTAATCAACCCTGTTTCACGCACTCCGCTGCCCGGCTTGATACGTCGCAGCACCGCACGCATGCGCGCCAGTAATTCACGGGGCTCAAAAGGTTTTGGTAGGTAATCATCTGCACCGACTTCCAGGCCGATAATTCTGTCTGCGGGATCGCCTCGCCCTGTCACCATGATGATGGCGGGTTCATGCAGATACAGGCCGCGAATGTCGCGGCAAAGCGCCAGACCGTCAGCATCACCCAGCATCAGGTCTAACAGCACCACATCAAAAGGGTGCTGTTTCATTTTTAACTGCGCGTCCTGAGAGCTGGCACTGTGTTCAACCCTGAATTCATACTGCGCCAGATACGGCAGAATCATTCCCGCCAGCCTGAGGTCATCTTCTATCAACAGAACCGAGGTCATCGCTCATCACCCAAAGTAGGTACACCGATGAGTTACAGACAGCAGTGCCAGTCGATAAGTTTCCTGCTTATGCCTGTACCGCTGGAATCTCGTTAATATCGCTGAAGATACTCAACCCCAAAGCCTTGCCGACTTGCACATCCTGGTCCGCTCCCGTTGAAGCGCCAGGCATGCGTAAAATGGCATCACAGCTCTGAATAAGACGATGCGCAACGGGATAAAGAAATTCTTCACTGATTTCATCCCCGATCTGCTGTGAACCCGCCGCAGTGGCGAGCGGTAACGCCAGCCATTCACCTATTACCGGGGTATGGCCTTTTTGATAAACCTGCAATGCCATGCGATCGAGTTTCTGCATGTTTTGCTCGATCAGTTGCTGGTCACCGTGAGTGCCACTGCGCACCGGACCTGCGATCAGAATCATCATTGCACTTTCTCCTCAAATTGAATGTTTAATGCCAGGTGTTGCAGCAACATGATGGTTTTGGCATCTTCGATTTCACCGTTTCGGATCGCCTCCATGGCGCGTGCGAAAGGCCACTCCAGCACTTCGATATCTTCCCCCTCTTCCTCAAGGCCGCCGCCAGCATGCTTTCGGTCGCCATCGTGATATTCCGCGATAAAGAAAAACAACTTCTCCGTCACCGACCCCGGGCTCATATAGGCCTCCATCACTTTCTCAATATTTGTGACAGTGTAACCTGTTTCTTCTTCTGCCTCGGCAATGATGCGCGTTTCCGGCGAGGCGTTATCCAGCAAACCGGCTGCGGCCTCGATCAAAAAACCATCATGCCCATGGATAAAGATGGGAAAGCGAAATTGCCGCGTCAGGACGACTGTCTGTTTATGGCGGTTATAAAGTAGGATCACCGCGCCATTGCCACGATCGTAGGCTTCACGGCTTTGCTGTTGCCAACTGCCGTCGGCACGCTGTAAATCGAAGGTGTATTTTTTTAAGGTGTACCAGTTGTCGGATAACAACTGCTCACGAATATTGCGCACTTTATGCTGCATGTTTGGTCTCCCGATGGCTGACAAAACAGACGTTATCATGCATAATCGTGCACATACAAGCAAAAGCACGAACGAGAAAATTATGCTTTCCAGTCAACGTAAACAGCAGATATTGACGATTCTTGCCGATGAGCAGCAAGTGATGTCCAGCGAGCTAAGCCAGCGCTTTAACGTCTCTGAGGACTCGATTCGCCGCGACTTAAGGGAGTTAGCCAGTGAGGGATTACTGCAACGCGTGCACGGAGGTGCACTGCCGGTTTCTGCTGCTATTGCCCCTTTTGAAACACGCAAAAACGTGCAAATCAGTTCTAAGCGCCTGATCGCGCAAAAAGCGGTGCAACTGATTCAACCGGGTCAGGTGGTGATCATCGATGGCGGTACGACTACAGCAGAAATGGTGCAACTGCTGCCCAAAGAACTGGCCTTTACCGTGGTGACCCACAGTCCGAGTATTGCCGTCGCACTGGTTGATTTTCCTTTGGTTGAGGTGATTCTGATTGGCGGCCAACTGTACCGTCACTCGGTGGTCGCCGTGGGATCTGCGGTGATCGAAGCCATCGCGCGCATCAATGCAGACCTGTTTTTTATGGGTGTCACCGGTGTGCACAAAACAGCAGGGTTAACCACCGGTAATTATGAAGAAGCGGGTGTAAAGCGTGCCCTGGCAGCGCGTGCGGCGGAAACGGTGGTGATGGTCTCTAAAGAGAAACTCAACTCAGCATCGGCGTTCGCCATTGGCGATCTGTCACTAGCGAGTACACTGATTGTTGACGGCGAACCTGACGCGGAGATGCAGCACATGCTGCAACAGCAGCAAATCGCCTTGCTGTAAGTTGTCCCTGGCAGCCGAACATAAATCGGTTATTCCACAGCGTCTTTTTTTATCTGGCCGAAAGTTCGCTCATCATTCGGTCACAATGCCAGGCTGTAATAGTGAGTTTTCGCTGACCCTGAGGGCAGCACTGGCTAAACAGGAGAATTGCTGCATGTCTGAGTTTCCAACCATCGCCCTTGTCGGACCCGGCGCCATCGGCACCACTGTGGCTGCCGCGCTGCATGAAATGCATCGCACGCCAACACTGTGCGGACGTACGGCACATACACAATTGCTGTTGCGCCACGAAGACGGTGAGGTTGTGGTGCCTGGCCCGGTGCTGAGCAATCCTGAAGCGATCGCCAGGCCCTTTGATTTGGTGTTTGTGGCGGTCAAAACCACGCAGGTGGCGGAAATTGCCCCCTGGCTGGCGGTATTATGCGATGAGAATACGGTGGTGTGCGCGCTGCAAAATGGCGTGGAGCAAGTTGAACAGTTGTCACCGTTAGTCAATGGCGCAACGGTACTGCCTTCTGTGGTGTGGTTCCCGGCTCAGCGCGAGCCTGATGCATCGGTGTGGTTACGCGCGAGTCCACGCCTGACTGTGCCCGACGTCGCGCCAGCGCAGCGTATTGTGCAAGCGCTGCAAGACTCGCGCTGTGCGGTCGAATTGGAGGCAGATTTCCTCACCATCGCCTGGCGCAAACTGTTGCAAAACGCCGTCGCGGGTTTGATGGTGTTGGCCAATCGCCGTGCAGGGATGTTTCAGCGCGAAGATATCACCGCGCTGGGTCTGGCCTATCTACGGGAATGTCTGGCAGTGGCGCGTGCTGAAGGGGCCAACCTGAGCGACAACGTGCCGCAGGACATCATGGCTGGCTTTCATCGTGCCCCGGCAGATTTGGGCACCTCGATTCTGGCCGATCGTCAGGCTGATCGCCCGCTTGAGTGGGACATCCGCAATGGCGTGGTACAACGACGCGGCAAAGCTCAAGGCATTGCGACCCCGATCAGCGATGTGGTTGTACCTCTGCTGGCGGCAGGGAGTGATGGTCCAGGTTAACAATAGCGTGAAATCCGGCATGCGGATTTCACCTCAATAGCGCTAAGCATCGCCAATGGTTGCAGTATCGATTGACATGAGGCCGTTAGGATTGTCATCATGTTACGTTATAACATAACACTTACGGTAAACGATGCGCACTTTTTCAAACCGCCTTTTGGCACTCATAATGGTATTCAGCACTTCCACCGCACTGGCTTCCACCTATCCCCTCAGCATTGAAAACTGCGGTAAAACGGAAACCTTTTCACAACCGCCTGCACGCGTGGTGACCATTGGGCAACATGAAACCGAACTCCTTCTGGCACTTGGCCTGAGAAGTAAAATCGCTGGAACCGCCGTCTGGTTCGGCCCTTTACCGCCTGATTTAGCGCAGGCAGGCAGTGGTCTGAAGCGCCTTGCAGATAACTCGCCGGGATTTGAAGCGGTTGTCGCGCAAAAACCTGACCTGGTATTGGCGCAATATAGCTGGCATGTTGGGCCTCAAGGTGAAGTAGCAACCCGAGAACAATTCGAACAACTTGGCATCAGAACCTGGATTTCACCTGCTGATTGTCAGGGCAAAGCGGTAACGGCTTCCTCAAACGCTGACGGTGCACGCGCTACGCCTTATTCCATTGACGTGATGTATGATGAAATCACCGCGCTGGCCAACCTCTTCGACGTGGCTCAACGTGGTGAGGAATTAAAGAAGACGTTGTCTGCACGCGTCGTTCAGGCGCAACAACAGGCGGCACTACACGCCCGCAAGCCACTTAAGGTGGTGTATTGGTTCTCAAGCACACGCCTTAAAGGCGATCCGTGGATCGCAGGCAGCCAGGGTGCCCCGGGCTGGATCACTCAGACACTCGGCCTGCAAAACGTTATTGATTCCTCCGACGAATGGCCCGCCGTGAGTTGGGAACATATCGCACAATCTCAGCCCGATATCATTGTCATTGCCAGCATGGAGAGAAGGCTGTATCCAGCAGATGACGTCGCGGTAAAGCAAGCCTTTCTCAAAAGCGATCCCGTTACACGAGAAATGAACGCGGTTAAGCAGGGTCACATCGTGGTCGTGCCTGCTATGTCACTCAATCCGTCCCTGCGCAATATCGATGCGGTTGAGCTGATCGGTCAGCAGATGGCCACTTTCAAATAGTATGAGACGCACTTCCCACTTTAACATCGGCTTTATTGTCCTGGCGGGCCTGGTCAGCCTGCCAGTGATGATGATCTTCTCATCGAGCATTGGCGATATGCCCATCTCATTGATCGCTACCTTTCAGGCGATCACCAATGGATTGGGGATGACACATTATGATGTCCCTGCCGTTGAGGCCGGTATTGTCTGGCAATATCGCATGAGCCGGGCCTTCATGGCGGCCTGCAGCGGAGGTGGCTTAGCCCTTTGCGGCCTGGTGTTGCAATCGTTGTTAAGAAACCCGCTGGCGGAACCCTATCTGTTGGGTATCTCTGCGGGTGCTTCCACCGGGGCCGTAATGGTGATGCTGCTGGGTATTGGCAGCGGCGTGTTGACGGTTGGCAGCGGTGCCTTTGCCGGCGCTTGCCTGGCGTTTGGCTTGATTATTTTGCTCTCACGAGGGATGGGAGAAAACACCGGACGCATCATTTTGGCCGGTATTGCCGGAACACAGCTGTTCAATGCGCTCACGTCTTACATCGTCAGCACATCAGCCAATGCGGAGCAATCGCGTGGTGTGATGTTTTGGCTGTTAGGCAGTTTAAGTGGCGTACGCTGGCCAGATGCCATTCTCTGCGCCATCGTCATCATCAGCGGATTTGGGGTGATCATGTGCTATGCACGCACGCTGGACACCTTTTCATTTGGCGTCGATGTCTCCGTAACGCTGGGCACGCAGGTGGTGAAAGTACGGATTGTGTTGCTGTTGATCACGGCATTCATCACGGCGGTCATTGTCAGCTCGATAGGGGCGGTGGGGTTTGTCGGATTGGTCATTCCGCACGTGACCCGCATGCTGGTTGGACAGCGACACCTGATCACCCTTCCCGTGACATTCCTGTCGGGCTGCCATTTCATGATCCTTGCCGACTTGATGTCGAGAACGTTGATCGCACATCAGGTTTTACCCATTGGCGTGGTGACGGCATTGGTGGGCGCCCCTGCTTTTGCCTTCCTTCTCTATCAACGAAAGGGCAACTAAACGATGACGATATCGGTCTGTGACCTTAGCGTCCAACTTCAGGCGCGTCGTATCCTCACTGCGGTCTCCTTCGACGCGGCTCAGTCTGCAACCGTAGGTTTGCTTGGCCCGAACGGTTCAGGAAAATCTACGCTGCTGCGTGCACTGGCTGGGCTAATGCCTGATTCGGGCGCGAAGATAACCCTCGGCGAACTGAGGCTGAACCAACTTTCGCGCAATCAACTGGCGCGTAAACTGGCCTTTGTCCCGCAACATGCCGAGGCCGATGATGAACTCACGGTGATTGAGATTGTTCGTCTCGGGCGCACACCTCATCGTGGCGCATTCCAGTTCTGGACGGCAGAAGATGCCAGCGCCGTTCACGAGGCGGTGGCGTTAATGCAACTGGAAAATTTGGTCGACCGCTGCTGGCAACGATTATCCGGCGGTGAGCGCCAGCGTTGCCAAATCGCCCGCGCTCTGGCGCAAAAACCGGATGTTTTACTGCTGGATGAGCCCGTTAATCACCTGGACATCCAATTCCAGCTTGAATTGATGCGTCTTATCTCTTCGCTGCCAGTGACGGTGGTGATTGCACTTCACGACCTGAATCTGGCGGCAAAATATTGCCAACACCTTGTGGTACTCGATCAGGGTCGTGTGGTTTCGACGGGTAAGCCCAATGCAGTACTCACACCCGAACGCATACACACAACGTGGCGGGTTCAGGCGCAGATCACGACATCAGCACAGGGTGCGCTCAATATTCAGTACGTATGAGTCAGCGCCTAAAGCCCACTGCCACACAACCATCAGGAAACAGTATGTTCAGTAACAAAATATTCCTGCAATAATGGACTGCCACAATCGTGGTTGCAGTACATACACGCGCGTCACCTACGAGATTATTGGATAGCTGCTGCTATCAAGCCCGCCAATGGTGGGCTTTTTTTCGCTCTAGCCGTGTGAATCTTCTTTTTCCGTCAGAAATTCGGACGGCTTAAATAGCATCTCATCACATTAGGCCGATAGGTTAAATACCGTGCATTTTTGCCAGCAGCCACATGCGCTCCGCAGCCACATCTGCGTTATTGAGCAAACCCGCCTCGTCAGCCAGTCTGAATGCTTCAGAGTAGTGCGCCAGACTGCGCGCACTCTGCATGCCACCAAGTAAGGTGAAATGTTTCTGATGGCCATTCAACCACGCGAGGTACACGATGCCCGCCTTGTAATACTGCGTAGGCGCCGAGAACAAATGGCGCGCCAGCGGCACTGTCGGAGCCAGTATCCGTTCAAAGGTGGCACGATCACCCTGTGCTAATGCATGCAGCGCGCTGGTGGCGGCCGGTGCAATGCCGTCGAGAATGCCCAGTAGCGCATGCGAGAAGCCCTGCTCATCCCCGGCGATCAATTCGGGATAATTGAAATCATCGCCGGTATACATTTTAACGGATGCCGGCAGCTGGCGGCGCATCTCGATTTCTCGATCTTTATCCAGCAGAGAGATTTTTATCCCCTCCACTTTGGCCTCATTCTCGCGAATCACCGCCAGACAGACTTCCATCGCGCTATGAATTGTCGCGCCGCCCCAGTAGCCGCGTAGCGCAGGATCAAACATATCCCCCAGCCAGTGCAAAATAACCGGTTCACGCACCTGACGTAAAAGAGTGCTGTACACCTTGATGTAATCATCTGGCCCTTTGGCAATCGCGGCGAGCGCACGACTGGCCATTAAGATAATACGTCCACCACACCCCTCAATCGCCGCGATTTGCTGTTCATACGCGCCAATCACATCCTGTAAGGTCAGCTGGGAAAAATCGGTCAGATGATCGGTGCCCGCGCCGCTGGCTACCCGTGCACCAGGGTAAGCCTTCGCTTGCTCCACGCTGCGTTTGATCAGCTCCAGCGCGGTTGGCCAGTCCAGCCCCATGCCGCGTTGGGCGGTATCCATGGCTTCGGCAATGCCTAATCCGAGTGACATCAGATGATGCCGATATTCCAGCGTGCTATCCCAGTCAATCGCCATATCACTCTGCGGATTTTGCATCCGCTGCGGGTCGGCAACCACATGCGCAGCCGCATAGACGTCACGGTTAAATACCGGTTTGGCTGGCACGCTCCAGTGGCGCTCACCCTGCAGGGTGTAACTGTAAGGCTGACCGTTGCGATCCAGTAAACGCACTTTATTGCTCACAGACATGGTTCTGTTCCTTCTCTCAGTGTTTTGCCAGATGCCCGGACGGCATCACATTCTGCGAACTGTTGTGGCTTCCGATAGGCAGCCGACGCACACCCAGCAGCACCACGCTGCTGCAGATGATGACGCAGGCGGCGACCAGCCAGACCGGCTGTAAGCTGTAGTGTTGTGCGTAATAGCCTGCGACGATCGGCGAGATACCGCCCGCTGCCATCCCCATATTCATCACAAAGCCGATGGCCGAACCGCGCAGCGAAGGCGGCACCAGTTCAGCGGTGAGCGAGAGAACAATGGGGGTAATCGGATAGCCAAGGAAACCGAGGATCAGCACCAGCACTATCACCAGTGGGACGGAGAGATTGATTGCCATCGCTGCCATCACCAGCCCGCTAGTTAAGGTAATGGCCATCAGAATGGTGCGACGGCGTTTGAAATCGCCTTTATCACAGTAGCGCCCCAGCACAAAGCCGCCCAGTGCCCCGGTAATGCCGAGCAAGCTGGCGATGGTGCCTGCGGTACCAATCGACAGATTCTTCACCTGCATCAAATAACTGGGTGCCCACAACAGGACAATCCACCAGCCTGCCAGCAGCACGAAATAGAATGCGGCCATCAGCAACACGGGCGCATGGCGGAACAAGGTTTTTAAGGGTACTTTCACCGCTGTCTGGCGCGCTATCAGCTCGGCGGGTTTTCGGTCATTTTTCACCAACACCAAATACAACAACGCCACCAGCATGCCCATGGCACCCGCCACGTAAAACACCACACGCCAGCCAAAGATCGGACCGAGCATGGCGCCCATCCAGGTGCCAAGGAATCCGCCAATGGGATAGCCCATCCAATAGAGCGACATGACCGTGGTGCGCTGTTTTTCGCTGGTCACGTTGGCCACTTCGAGCGAGGCAGCAGGCCAGAAGATGCCCTCACCGATGCCCGTCATCACGCGGTAAAAAATCAGGCTGGTCATGCTGCCGGCGACACCGGTTAACAGTGTCGCCAGTGAAAACATCATCAGGCCAAGAATCAGCACCGGTTTACCGCTCAACTTGTCGGCGATAATGCCGGAAATGAACAAAAAGACGATGAAGCCAAAGAAGAAGGAGGAGAGCAGAATGCCACTCTCCGCTTTACCGAGACCGAACTCTCCGGCGATCAGCCCAATGGCTGATGACACCGTCATGCGATCCACCGAGTACATCATGTAGCCAAGGCCGCACAGCACGGTGACCAGAATCATTTTGCGGGTATCTGTATTCATCTTTTCCTCGACAATGTCTGTGACCGACGAAAACAGCTTTTCAGCTCTGTCAGATACGGTTAACCGTGCGCCAGATGGCGAGCCTTGCAGGTCTTAAGCACCTCATCTGGATCCTGAGTCCACCAGTTCAGGCGGGAGAAAATTTCCACTTCATGTAGTCCGCGATAACCCTGGGCTTCTACCGCTTCCCGCATGGCGCGGATATCGATAACGCCATCGCCCATCATGCCGCGATCTTCCAGCAGATCCCGCGTAGGCGTGAGCCAGTCGCAGATATGAAACGCCAGCAGCCGTTTCAGACCCGCACGCGCGATTTCCTGATAAAACTCAGCATCCCACCAGGTGTGATAGACATCGACGGCAATTCCCAATCCGTCGTCGCCCAGTTCATCGCAGAGATCGTTAGCCTGTTTCAGCGTGTTGATGCAGGCGCGATCCGCCGCGTACATCGGATGCAGTGGTTCAATCGCCAACGGCATACCACCTGCGCGGGCGTACTCCAGCAGAGCGCTGAGTCCTTCACGCACTTGCTGGCGCGCCCCCGGCAGATCTTTCGAACCTGGCGGCAAACCGCCGACCACCAGCACCAGGCACTCTGCACCTAATTCCAGCGCTTCATCCACCGCTCGCTGGTTGTCGGCCAGGGTCGCCTGGCGTGCTTGCTGATCAACGCCGGGAAACATCCCGCCACGGCAGTAGCCACTCACCCGCAGATCGTGGTGACGAATCAGCCGTGCCGCTTCAGCTAAACCGATGTTTGCCACCTGATCGCGCCACGGCGAGATGCCGCGAATCTCATGGCGCGCACAACCTTCAATGATTTGCCGCAAATCCCACTGCTGGCGCACGGTCGCCGTGTTCAGTGAAAGTTGCCCGGAATGAGGTCGATTCATGTTCGGCTCCTTAGCGTTCCAGTGATGGCACATCAACCCAGCGACGCTCTTTCCAGCTTTTCAGAGCCAGATCGACCAGTTGCAAACCCTTCGCCCCTTCCAGCAAATCCCAGCGGTATTCCCCTTCGCCCCAGACATGGCGTAAAAACAGCTCCCACTGCACTTTGAATGCATTGTCATAGGTCTGGGTATCCGGCACGCTAGCCCAGTCATCAAAGAAGTTATGTGTCTGACGGATATCCGGATTCCACACCGGCTTCGGCGTATTGACGCTAGCCTGCGTGAAGCAATCGCTAAGACCCGCTACGGCGGAACCGTTTACGCCATCCACCTGGAATGTCACCAGGTCATCACGGCGCACGCGCACGCACCAGGAGCTGTTGATCTGTACAATCGCGCCGTTGTGCAGTTCAAAGGTGGCATAAACCGCGTCGTCCGCCGTGGCGTCATAAGGTTTCTGCTGTTCATCCCAGCGTTGTGGAATGTGAGTGGCACCGATACAGCTCAGGCTTTTGATTTCACCGAACAGGTTGTCGATGACGTAGCGCCAGTGGCAAATCATATCGAGGATAATGCCGCCGCCATCCTCACTGCGGTAGTTCCAGGAAGGACGCTGGGCCGGTTGGCGATCGCCTTCAAACACCCAGTAACCAAATTCACCGCGCACCGATAACACGCGTCCAAAGAAACCGGACTCATTCAACAGGCGCAGCTTTTGTAAACCCGGCAGCCACAGCTTGTCCTGGACCACGCCGTGACACACTCCTTTTTCCCGCGCGAAGTGGTACAAATCCAGCGCATCATCCAGCCCCATCGCCACCGGCTTTTCCGAATAGACGTGCTTGCCTTTGCTGATGGCTTTCTTCAGTAGCGCCGGACGTGCTTGTGTGGTGGCTGCATCAAAAAAGATGATGTCCTGCGGGTTATTCAGTGCATCATCGATGTTGGTTCCCCACCGTTCGATACCAAACTCCCGCGCCAGCGCAGCGATTTTTTCCGCGTTGCGACCAATCAGAATCGGATCGGGCATCAATCGGTCGCCATTGGCCAGCGCAACGCCGCCCTGCTGTCGAATCTGCACAATCGAGCGGATGAGATGTTGATTTTTACCCATTCGCCCGGTCACGCCGTGCATGATGATGCCCACTGGAATTTGCGCCATGTATTCACCTCAAAGTCGTTTGTGATGGAAGTAACACGTTCAACATCTATTTCAACGCTCCGTCGTTTGCTGATTCATAATCAATCAACTAACTGGTTGATGACGTCACTATAGTGGGCAGAAAGAGACCTGACTTTGATCGAATTCACATAACCAACTAGTTAGTTGAAAATCTTTTGCCCTTGTTTTATGCGCAAAAAGAGGCACTATAATGCTCTGTAAAACAGTGATATGTGGGGATTCTGCTTTGGTTGATCGTGTTGCGAGTAACATTGAGGATGTCACGGATAAGCAGGTGCGGATACTGATGGCCGCGCGCGCAGAGTTCGCTGAGAAAGGATTCGACGGTGCGCGCGTCGATAGCATCGCCGAACGCGCCCATGCCAATAAGCAACTGATTTACTACTACTTCACCAACAAAGACATTCTGTTTACCCGCGTGCTGGAAGAAGCCTATCGTGACATTCGCGAGCAGGAAGCGGCGTTAAAACTCGATCATCTCCCCGCCGACCACGCTATTTTGCAACTGGTGGAATTCACCTGGCATTATTACCTGAAAAACCCCGAGTTCATTCGCCTGCTCAACAGCGAAAATCAGCTAAAAGCGCGGCATCTCAAAGATTCTGACATCACTGTGCAGATCAATCAGAGTTGGAGCAGTATCACCCAGCAATTGCTGCAGCGGGGACGCGCCGAAGGAAACGTGCGCGAGGATATCGATGTGATGCAACTCAACATCAATATCTCCGCGCTGGGCTTTTTCTATCTGATCAATCAGTCCACGCTGTCGATTATTTACCAGCAGGATCTCAGTGCCAAAGCGGCGCTGGATGAGCGCCTGCGAGTGATGAAAGAGTGTATTGCCGCGTGGATAAAGCCGCACTAAAAACGATGTCGAAACCTCTGTTTAAGAGGATTTTGTAGTAGGATGAGCAGCATTAAAAAACCATACTGTCAGAAAGGGATTGGGACATATGCCTCATAATGCAGTTCCATATGCAATTGCCATTTCATCAGGCTCAATAGCAGCGTTACTGGGTGCTGAAGTAGCCAGATTTAGTATCAAGCTCCGGCGCTTTAGATATGGATATCTATCCGTCTTTCTGATTGGTCAGATTTTACTTCCACCTTACACGTATGACCTAATCAATCCATATAGGGGGAATATGCCTGGATGGGGTGTATTTTTCACTCTTTGTTTTTCAGGCATCCTGTGTCTTAGCATGCTAACTTTCTATTTTTTTACTTCTTACTCCATTAAAGAATTAAGACTAAGATATTTGATAAGCCTTTTATTTGGATACTTAACCTGCGGGATAGTGATTTATAATTTCGGATAAAAACACAAAGCTTCCTATTTAAGGAGGCCAAATCTTCAATCCCAGGGTAAAGGATATACTCCACATAACCTCACCCAATACACATCAGAAAAAACGATAAAATCTCCTCCCCGCCCCGTTTTATCTCTGTACTTTAAAAAGTCAGAGTTAAACACGTAGGCACACTTCATTGTTTTTTTATTTAGAGTAATAGTTTTAATATTGAGTATACTGGTCACACTTTCTCCCCTGGTTAAAATTCCATCCTCAGTCCACACGCCAAGGGGTTGATCCCAGCCATTGTCATTATTGAAATCATAGAAATCTTTTACATAGACTCCTGCATATGATGGTTCAAAAAATACATTTTTTGATGAATCACTATAGGCTGTACCTATTACTCCCACCTTCAAACTGAAGGTCCCAAGAGAACCAAATACATCATCTAAGGTGTCCCACATTAGATGAAGAGTAAAATTATCTCCCACCCCAAGGTAATTATTTTGATAATTTTGCTCTAACTCCCTCGCAGACATAGAAGGCCGACCAAGAATATTCTTTCGCCCAAAGGTGTATGCACCAGTACCATCCCATCCGAGACGCTTAAGCCTTTTGGCCGTCATTTTTAGTGCCGCAGGTGATAGTGCTCTTTCATTGAGAAGTTTTGTCACAGCATTAGCTACCCTAGGGTATCCTATCAACCAAGACATCTTTATCGTCGTATCATCACAATGCTGATCTGGTATATACATACCTTCTGGCAACTCCCTTCCGTCCTTCCATGATTCAGGACATTTCCAGGCAGGGGAATTTAGCCATCGGGTCATAAACGAAGCAGAGCGCTTCCAACCCATTCGTGACATAGCTTTGGGGATTTGCTGTATGGTAATAGGTTCGATTGTAATTCTAGAATAGTTTTCTTTATCTAAGTAACGAGTTTTCTCTAACTTTCTTACAATGTATGTATCTTGAGTTACTGTACGGCTATTAAAACCTGCGTAGGGGTTTTTCACTCCCATAAAAGATCCCTTTTTATATTTTTAACCGAGGCGGGGTTATAGCGAGTGTTATTTTTCGAGACTCATCAGTTCTTACATGTGATGTACTGCCAATGGCCAAGTCTGCAATGGATGATACTGAACCTTGTTCTAATACATTATCACCGGACAAAACGACATAGTTTAAACTCCCATTACCATAGTTGTTAATATGAAATTTATGATAATAATCACCAGATGACTTATTTTTATCAACTTCATTAGCAATTACCTGAGTCGATTGTTGTTGAGGTGATTTTGAGCTTCCAGTCGTTCCTATATGATAATGAAAACCTTGTGTGTGAATAGCAGAAGCACCGCATGAAGATTTATGTCCCTGTAAGACTCTAGCCCGACCATCAACAGTGTAGCTTTGCTCACCCTCAACAAATACTGACCAGCAAAAACACTTAGGACACCAAAATTTATGACCGACTAATACAGCAGAAGCTTTATTTCCATAAGTAAACGTTGGTTCACCTTCAATTAAAACTCCACCATGAGTAGTTGTATCTCCCGTCCAGATACCAGGGAGCATACTCATAGCAATCCCTCTGCCTTCATTTTTACTATGTCAGACTCATCGAACTCATAAACACCTGATGTGTGATTGCTGAAAATCACCGTACCCAGGTTCTGCTGACCGGCATCAGTTATCATGTCGCCATTAGAAAGCATAGTTCCAGTAGCCGCTACGGTGAGGCTATTGCCATGCTCATCATGCTGCGCCAGTGTTGTTGATTCATCACGAAGAACTGTGGCTTGAGATCCATCTGGGTATTCAACGAAATTCCCTTCCAGAACAGCTGGGATGCCCTGGCATGTAATTCCACAGGTACTATTTAGTGTACCGCCCTGTTTAGTTTTACCGCCGCTTATCGCTATCAGTTTCACTTCAGCCGCTTTAACGTCCTTATCACGGTCCATATATAATCCTATGAATTGAATGAACTAATATCACACATAGTTTACATGGTTTATTATTTTTTTGGTTAACGCAATTTGACATAAGTGCGATATGTATCAAAGTTCAAATGCTTAATTGCCAAACATTATCTTCAAAGTGACACTGAATCTTTCCGTACCATCACGTTACAAGATCTATACGGGAAGAATGTTTACCTGGCACTTTAATCCTACTCACGTAACGTGGACACTGCCCTAAGCAATGCGCAAGCTATTTGGCATCCAGCATCAGGTCTTAAGTTCACAGCCGAATGCATTGGCGCTGATCCTACAGTGGCTGGCGAAGTAATAGCACCACGCATCACTGCGCCAGCCAGCCGCCATCCATATTCCAGGCTGCACCGCGCACCTGCGCACCGCCTTCGCTGCAAAGAAACAGCACCAACGCCCCCAACTGTTCTGGCGTGACAAACGCCTGAGCAGGTTGCTTCTCTGACAATAACGCCAGGCGCGCGGTTTCGGCATCTTCGCCTGCCGCAATGCGTTTGTCGATCTGCTGCTGCACCAGCGGCGTTAACACCCAGCCCGGACAGATGGCGTTGCAGGTGATCGGTGATTGTGCGTTCTCCAGCGCAATCACTTTTGTCAGCCCCACCACACCATGCTTCGCAGCAACATAGGCCGCTTTCTCTTTCGACGCTACCAGGCCATGCACGGAGGCGATATTGATGATGCGCCCCCAGTGACGTGCCTGCATGCCGGGCAAGACTGCGCGACTGGTGTGGAATACCGAGGAGAGATTGATAGCAATAATCGCATCCCATTTCTCAACCGGAAATGACTCCACCGGCGCGGTGTACTGAATACCGGCGTTGTTCACCAGAATGTCCACCGCACCATACTGCGCTTCCGCCCACGCTATCATCGCGGCGATTTGCTGCGGATCGGACATGTCAGCTGCGTGATAATCGACCTTTGCCCCGGTGGCAGCGATAAGCGCTTTCGCGTGTTCCACTTCGCCAAAGCCGTTGAGTATCACCGTGGCGCCGGCCAGTGCCAGTTGCTCAGCAATACCTAATCCAATTCCGCTGGTGGATCCGGTCACCAGTGCCACTTTTCCCGCTAATTGCATCGATTTATCCTCCTTCAGACAATGCCGGTGAGGTAAAACACCCCAATCACAAACAGCACTGCCAGACTTTTGATAATGGTGATGGCGAAGATGCCACCATAGGCTTCTTTATGGCTTAGACCGGTGATCGCTAACAGCGTGATGACGGCACCATTGTGTGGCAGCGTATCCATGCCGCCGCTGGCCATGGCCGCCACGCGGTGCAACACTTCCATCGGAATACCCGTGGCCTGTGCCGCCTGCACGAAGTGTTCAGCCATTGCCGCCAGCGCAATACTCATCCCGCCCGACGCCGAACCGGTGATCCCCGCCAGCACGGTAATGCTGATCGCTTCATTGAGCAGTGGGTTGGGAATCGCCTGTAGGACGCCAGACAACACCACAAAGCCCGGTAACGCGGCGATCACCGCACCAAAACCGTACTCGGAAGCGGTATTCATCGCCGCCAGCAATGCACCCGCCACCGCGGTGCGACTGCCTTCCGCCAGACGACCGCGAATATTGCGCCAGCCGAAGATCAATACCACCAGAATGCCGCTCAGCAATGCAGCCTGCACGGCCCAGATCGCAGTACTTTTGACGATATCAGTCACAATGGGCGTGGGATTACCCGGAAGCGTGACACTGCTGTGCGCACCGTACCAGGCAGGAATCCACCAGGTGAAACAGAGATTGAGTACCCCAACCAAAATCAGCGGCAGAATGGCAATCGCCGGATGCGGCAGTTGCACATTCTCAGCGGTTTCCGGCTCATTCTTCAGGTTGGTTCCGTACTGCTCGTTGTTCGCTTGCGCCTTACGGCGTTGCCGATCCAGCCACAGCAAGCCCACCACAATAATGAAGAGTGAACCGATCAACCCCAACCATGGCGCAGCCCAGGCGTTAGTGCCAAAGAAACTGCCGGGTATGATGTTCTGGATTTGTGGCGTGCCGGGCAGTGCATCCATGGTGAAGGAGAATGCACCCAGTGCCACCGTTGCCGGAATCAAGCGCTTAGGGATATTGCTCTGACGGAACAGTTCTGCGACAAACGGATAGACGGCGAACGCCACCACAAACAGCGATACGCCGCCGTACGTCAACAGTGCGCACACCAGCACAATCACCGGGATGGCATGGCGACGCCCCAGCAGCGTAATCGCCGCCGTGACAATTGAGCGTGAGAATCCAGATAGCTCAATCAATTTGCCAAAAATGGCGCCCAGCAGAAACACCGGGAAGTAGAGCTTCACAAAGCCCACCATCTTTTCCATAAACAGGCCGCTGAACACCGGTGCGACCGCAGCCGGCTCGGTTAACAGCACCGCTAACAGCGCGGCAATCGGGGCGAACAAAATTACGCTATAGCCGCGATAGGCGGCTAACATCAGCAACCCAAGCGCAGCGAGGGCAATAACGACACTCATGTTGCTTCCTTATTATTTTGTCGGGTTGAAGGTAAAAACATTGCCAAAAATGGGAACCGCTCCGCCTCAATCCGGGCGTTCAACTGCCAGAGCGACGCCCATGCCGCCACCCACACACAGCGTTGCCAGACCGCGCTTCAGCTCACGCTGCTGCAAGGCATGAATGAGCGTCACCAGAATGCGGCAGCCGGAGGCACCAATCGGATGGCCCAGCGCAATCGCACCGCCGTTGACATTGACGCGCTCCGGCTGCCAGTGGAGCGCTTTGCCCACCGCCAGTGCCTGCGCGGCAAACGCTTCGTTCGCTTCGATTAAATCCACTTGATCCAGCGTCCATGCCGCCTGCTGAAGGGCTTTGCGGCTGGCGGCCACCGGGCCAATGCCCATCACTGCCGGATCCACTCCTGCAATGCCGCTTCCGGTTAATCGCGCCAGCACCGGCAACCCTAATGCGGCAGCGCGCGATGCGGACATCAGCAGCACGGCGGCTGCACCATCATTCAGGCTGGAAGCATTGCCAGCGGTGACGCTGCCGTCCTTTTTAAACGCCGGATGCAGGCGCGCCAGTCGCTCAATTGAACTGTCCGCGCGCGGTTGTTCATCTTCACTGATCACCCGCGTTTCACCTTTGCCCTGTTCCACCGTGACAGGCGTGATTTCGGCACGAAAAACGCCTTGTTGCTGTGCCGCCATCGCTTTCTGCTGGGATTGCAAGGCAAAGGCATCCTGATCGGCACGGCTGATGCCATATTCTTCGGCCAGATTCTCGGCGGTGATCCCCATGTGATAATCGTTGAACGCATCCCACAGACCATCGTGGATCACGCTGTCCATCAGCTGACTGTGCCCCAGACGGCAGCCGCCACGCGCGTCCGGTAGCAAATAAGGCGACTGGCTCATGCTCTCCTGACCGCCCGCAATGATGATGTCAGCGGCACCGCTTTGAATCGCCTGCGCCGCCAGAATCACCGCTTTTAATCCCGAGCCACACACCATATTCAGCGTGCTGGCAGGGACGCTATAAGGCACACCCGCCGCTACGGCCGCCTGCCGCGCGGGGTTTTGCCCGCATCCGGCGGTGAGCACCTGCCCCATCATCACCTCATCGATCAGCGCGGGATCGAGCGCGGTCTGTTTCAGCAGGGCTGCGATCACCTGCTGGCCCAGCGACGCCGCGGTAAGAGACGCGAGAGCACCATGAAAACGGCCGATTGGCGTACGGGTGGCTGCGACAATCACACATTCGTTCATAGTGCCTCCTGGGATAAACGCATTTCACGAACATCATCAGCGATGCGTAATTGCCCGGCCGTCTTTGCACGGATTTCATCGATCGAGACGCCCGGCGCATACTCACGCAGCACAAAAGCGCCCTCTACAATTTCCAGCCAGCCCAGTTCAGTAATGACTTTTCGAATGCAACCGACGCCGGTGAGCGGCAAGGTGCATTCGGACAGCAGCTTTGATTCACCATGCTTAGAAGCGTGCGTCATCATCACGATGATGTTTTCCGCACCCGCCACCAGATCCATTGCACCGCCCATGCCCTTGACCATTTTTCCGGGGATCATCCACGACGCGATATTGCCGTTGACGTCCACTTCCAGCGCGCCCAGCACCGTCAGATCAACATGCCCCCCACGAATCATGGCGAAGGACTGTGCAGAATCGAAGATTGCCGCACCTTTGCGTGCGGTCACGGTTTGTTTGCCCGCGTTGATCATGTCGGCATCCAGTTCAGCTTCAGTGGGAAACGCCCCCATGCCCAATAAACCGTTTTCCGACTGCATCATCACGTCCATCCCCTCAGGTACGTAGTTGGCGACCAGCGTCGGCATACCAATACCAAGATTGACGTAATCGCCATCACGCAGCTCCTGAGCCACGCGCTGCGCCATTTGTTCACGCGTGAGCATGTGCACCTCCTTCACTCAGGGTGCGTTTCTCGATGCGTTTTTCGAAGTTGCCCTGAATCAGGCGATCAACATAAATGCCCGGCGTATGGATCGCGGCCGGGTCCAGCTCACCCGGCGCCACAATCTCTTCAACTTCAACCACGGTGACGCGGGCAGCCATCGCCATCAGTGGGTTGAAATTCTGCGCGGTGTGACGATAGATGACATTGCCATACCAATCCGCTTTCCAGCCTTTCACAATGGCGAAATCTCCGCGAATTGCCTGCTCAAGGATGTAATGCCGTCCATCAAACTCTCTGACTTCTTTGCCTTCCGCCACGGGCGTGCCGTAGCCGGTGGCGGTGTAAAATGCCGGTATACCGGCGCCGCCTGCGCGCACTTTTTCTGCCAGCGTGCCCTGCGGCGTGAGAATCACCTCCAGCTCACCACTGAGCATCTGCTGTTCAAACAGCGCGTTTTCGCCGACGTAAGAGGCGATCATGGTTTTAATCTGCTGATTTTCCAGCAGCAGGCCGAGGCCAAATCCATCCACACCACAGTTGTTCGAGACCACGGTCAGTCCCGTTATCCCCTGCTGGCGGATCTGGGCGATGAGATTTTCTGGAATACCACACAGACCAAATCCCCCCGCCAGCAGTGTCATGCCATCTTGCAATCCGGCCAGCGCCTGCTGATAACTGGTGACGCGTTTATCCAATCCTGCCATTGCTGTACATCTCCTCAGCTCACTGAATAAAGCCATCCTCGCGTCACAAAAATGATTTGTTAATTTTGTTTTTATTGGCTTTTCATTTATTTTTTTTATTAATATTCCGTTAATCGTTGTTTTACATAAAGTTAACAAATTAAAAAATGAAAATGACTATCAAGCAGTTACGTGCATTCTTAGCGGTCGCTCACACTTTGAGTTTTGCCCAAGCCAGCGAACGCCTGGCGATTTCGCAACCGGCGTTAAGCCTGGCGATCGGCGGACTTGAAGAAGCGTTGGGCGGACCGTTATTTATGCGTACCACGCGCCATGTTTCGTTGACCCCGGAAGGTGAGATCTTTTTCCCGATGGCGCGACGGCTGCTGGCGGATTGGGAGAATGCCGAAGAGGCGATGCATCTGCGCTTCACGCTGCAGCTGGGAAAAGTGTCGATTGCCGCCATGCCCTCGTTTGCTGGCAACCTGCTGCCTGCGGTGCTGAAGGCCTTTCGTCAGCGCTATCCTGGCGTCAATATCTCGGTGCATGACGTGATTAATGAGACAGTGCTGGAGATGGTGCAGGAGGGGCGCGTGGAGATGGGCGTCGCCTTTGAACCCGAACTGGCCGATGCGCTGCACTTCACCCCGCTGGGCAGCGACCGCTTTGTTGCCGTGGTGCCCGCTGATAGCCCGTTAGCGGATAAGCCACAGCTGAGCTGGCGTGAACTGCTGCATCTGGATTTCATTACGTTGCAACGCCCTTCAGCGGTGCGTCTGCTGCTTGAGCAGTCACTGGCTCAGGCAGGCAGAAGACTCGACGTTGCTTACGAGAGTCATCAATTGGTCACCGTGGGAAAAATGGTCGCCAATAGTTTGGGAGCTAGCGCCGTACCTGCACTCTGCATTCAGCAGATGCGAGAACTCGGCGCGGTTTGTGTACCGCTGGTCGCGCCACACATTGAGCGACGAGTGGGTATTTTGCGATTGAAACAGCACCAGCTTTCCCACGCTGCCTCCGCATTAGCGCAAACCATGCGTGACGAATGTCGCTGGCCCGACTTGTAATGTCGTTTAATTCACAACATAGCCTCAACCAGACAATATTTGTTTCGTTTTCCTGCCAGGAAAACAGGTCATTCATTATGATTGATATGAACACCCGCGATTAACAATTGATTTAAAAAAGCAAAATAATTCATCGATAAATCAAGGTTAAGGGTCAGAGCCTTCATCTTATTTGATTAATTACATTAACCAAAGCAGTCACCATTTTGCTAATGGCATGTCATAAAACACCCCCGACCGGACATTTTAGGATCAAATCCGCCCCGTTTTAGATGTAAGAATATTCTTAAGAGAAAAAATACCCCCTTCTGCAAGGTGAAATTCATTACTCAATTACCTCGCCGCATCACACTTCATAGATTAGAGGCAGTTTTCATTACATTAAACCCCCAATTAAAAACCCAAAAAACCACATATCACATTGAAGATAACCCGGTTAATCACTGACGAAGATTAAATTATTTAGCAATTAATGCTATCTGATTTTTGATCTTAACCACTGATATTCACCATTAATCCTGGAGGATTTAGAAAGTTCTTAACTCGATAGAGGTATGAAGCGATGACTGGCATGCCAAGTGGAGAAAAGACAATGACATTTTAAAAAAACGCCATCCCGTACAACCTAAGACTTTTCTGAGGACAGGAAATGACTGAATTTCTTAACTCGTTGAATAAGAACAACTATCCTGCCAGGATATCCGCAGCTCTTACAGGAGCGGATGAGTTTGTTATGAAAAATACAACACGAGAGGACTTACGCTGTGCCAGTTGTAAATATGGCTGCCAGCTGACGAACCGAAACAACGATATTCTTAATCGCTGCCCGATACAGAAAATTGCGATTTGGCCGGGGAACAACCATTACCTGATTAAAGGTGTGTTGTCATTAGTGGCCGGTCGCTATGAAAGTGTGTTTTGCCGGGGATGTATATTCGTTGATTTTTCGCGAGAAAACTTACGTTATCTCACCAATAAAAACTGGATTGATTATTTGAAATCCACCGGACTCACAATCATTTTAGTCTCCGATCGTCCACTGGCTGCTCTGGCTGCACATTGGATAAAGAGAGAGGGAATCCACTCGGTTATTTATTGTGAAGATCGGTTGGAGGATATCAAGAAGGTGATTAACAGTACCTATTATGGTTTAAAAGGAGGCACAACAAGGAGAGTTAACGCACTGTCGAATGAGGAAGTCACCTTTCTGGATTTAGCCTTAAAAGGGAATTCACTTTCTGCCATTTCGATAGCAATGAACCATGAGATGAAAAAGATCTACAACATCAAAGATTCGATTCGACGGAAGACCGGTACCAGCCTTAATCAGCTGATCTCGGGTCACTAAGTAAAAGGATTAAACGAAATGACGCAAACACATAAAACACTGCTTTCACTGGTTATGACCAGTGTACTGTTCTCGGCCTCTGCAGGTGCAGCTTCCGATAACACCATTAACTTCCAGGGTGAAGTCGCTGATGAAACCTGTTCCATATCGGTGAATGGCAATGCGGCCTCACCGGTGGTGCTGATGCCCACCGTGAGCAAATCCGATCTGTCGGCCAGTGGTAATGTTGCCGGACAGACGGCCTTCACAGTCGGTTTGACCGGATGCACCGCTAACTCCGCTTCATCGACAAAAATTTCAACAGTATTTGTCGGTAATAACGTGACGGCCAATGGCAACCTGGCCAACACCGGTACTGCGCAGAATGTTGAAGTCCAGCTGGTGGATAGCAAAGACGCCGTGATCAACCTGACGGGAGGCTATACCGGCGATGGCGACCTGACCCTTGCCGCTGATGAAACCGAATCTTCAGCAACCTATAACGCACAATATTATGCCAATGGCGTCGCGGCCGCGGGTACCGTGGCTGCTTCATTACAATACGCGGTGACTTACCAATAATAAATCCTCAGCGTGCGCCCGGCTATTCGGGCGTACGTAGATTTCCACGAGACCCTGCGTATGTATTTACGAAATATTTTTGGTGCTTTATTGCTTAGCACAATGTCAGCGACGGCGACTGCAAGCGTCACGCTGTTGGGCAGTCGGATTATTTATCCGGCGCCAGCCAGCTCCATCAATATTCAATTTAAAAATGACGATAACATTCCCTATGTTATTCAGACCTGGTTTGATGATGGCGATATGGATGCCGAACCACAGCAGATTAATCGCGTACCCTTTATTACCACTCCACCGGTATTTCGTATTCAGCCGAAATCAGGGCAGGTCGCGCGTATTGTCCTGAGCCAGTCAGAGAAACTGCCGCAGGACAGAGAGTCCGTTTACTGGTTTAACATGCTGCAAATTCCGCCCACATCACAGGCTGCCGCAGATAAAAATGCCATGACGGTGATGCTGCGCAATCGGGTGAAATTTTTTTATCGCCCTGCGGCTATAGGCAAACCGGGAAATATTTTAAACGGCATAAAAGTCCGTACTCTTTCTGATCCTCATAGAGGCAGCGGACTGCAGATCGATAATGCGCAGCCCTGGCATGCTTCATTCGTCGCTATTTCGATACGCATGATGGGGAAAAACGTTGAGTGCGAACCCGTGATGGTTGCCCCCTTTTCCACACATACCTGCTGGTTCAGTCATACCAAACAACGCTTACAGGGTGTAGGCAGCGTCAAACTCGACGCGATTAACGATCAGGGAGCCAGAATAAGTGAAAGTTACCCCATCAACTCCCAGTGAATTGAAACTCCCCTTATTCGTGCTGACCGTTTCATTCTATTGTTCAACGCCCGTCTATAGCGATGAATATTATTTTGACCCGTCACTGTTTAAAGGCTCGGCTTTCGGTCAAAACATCGCGCAATTTAACCAAAGCGAGTTGCCGGCGGGCCATTATCTGGTCGACGTTTATTTAAATAATAGACTCGTGTCATCCAGCGTGAAGCTGGAATTTTTGCCCTCCGCACAAGGGAAAGCGGTAGAGCCGTGCTTGCCCTTTGCGTTGATTAAGCAGATGCAGTTAAAAAACATCACGAGGCAAATAGCTCATCAATGCGCTCCCCTTAGCGACTGGACGCCGCAAGGCAACTGGGATTTTGATGCCGCCGCATTACGCCTGAATATCACCTTGCCCCTGTCAGCGCTTAACCGCACGCCACGTGGCTATATTCCACCCGAACAGTGGGATGCCGGGATGACGGCGTTGTTCCTGCGCCATAACACCAATTACACCTGGACAGAAAACAGTGCTGCCGCCTACCGCTATCAATACCTGTGGAGCGGGCTCACCGCAGGCACCAACATCGCCACCTGGCAGTTGCGTCATCAGGGCAATCTTCGCTACCTCAGCAGCAGTCTGGCTGGCAGCAGCTATCGCTACAACAAGGTGCGAACCTGGGTGCAACGGCCGTTAGCGTCGATCAATAGCCAGATCTCCCTTGGCGATAGTTACACTGACAGTTCGTTGTTTGGCAGTCTGCCATTTAATGGCCTGAAACTTGCCACTGACGAACGTATGTGGCCGCAAGGCAGGCGCGGTTACGCTCCTGAAATCCGCGGCATCGCCACCACTAACGCCCGTGTGGTCGTGAAACAGTTGAACAAAGTGATCTATGAGACGGTGGTGCCGCCTGGCCCGTTTATCATTGATGATCTCAACAACACTCGCAGCCAGGGAGATTTTGAGGTTGAGGTGATTGAAGCCAACGGTAAAATCGCCACCTTCACGGTGCCCTACTCCTCGGTTCCCGATTCGGTGCGTCCGGGCAACTGGCATTACTCGCTGGCCCTGGGCCGTGTCCGCCAATATTACGCCGTTAATAATGTTTTCTTTGAAGGCGTGATGCAGCACGGCGTGAGCAATAGTTTGACGGCAACGTTCGGTTCACGGTTGGCGGAAGATTACCAGGCGTTGCTTCTGGGCGGTGTCTGGGCAACCGGCGCCGGTGCATTAGGTCTCAACACCACGTTTTCCCAGGCAAAGGCAGAAAATGACCAGCGCACCTCGGGCTGGCGTGCAGAGTTGAGCTACAGCAAAACCTTTCAAACTGGCACCAACCTGGTACTCGCCGCCTATCGATATTCGACTCGTGGATTTCGCGACCTGCAGGATGTCTTAGGGGTTCGGCGCCAGCAACAAGCGGACATCAGCTACTATTCAGACTCGCTCAATCAGCGTAATCGCTTATCGGCGACACTCAGCCAGTCAATGGATGCGTATGGCCTGGTCAGTTTAAGCGCCAGCACGGCCGACTATTACAACAACCAGTCACGCATCACCCAGTTGCAGTTCGGCTATAGCAATAGCTGGCGCAATATCAGTTACGGTATCAACGTGGCGCGTCAACGCACCTGGTGGAATACCCAACAATTCAACGTGAGCGTCAACGATAACCTCGACAGCAGCCGCCAGCAGCGATACAGCGAAAATACCCTGTCAGTGAATATTTCAGTGCCGCTTAACTGGGGCGCGGGGCTTTCGTCTGTGGCCTACAACTACAACCAGTCAAAACAGAGCCAGTCTTCGATGGTGTCACTGACCGGTTCAGCAGGCGAACAGCGCGATTTCTCCTATTCGCTCTACGGGGGAACTGAGCATTACCGCAATGGCGTCAACGGAGAAGCGAGCTCTTTTGGGGGCAACCTGCAGCAAAACACCCGTTTTGGCGCAGTCCGCGCCAATTACGGCCAGGGTGATCACTATCGCCAGGTCGGTTTGGGTACGTCTGGCACTTTACTGCTGCATCGTGGCGGTCTCACCGCTGGGCCTTACACCAGCGATACGTTCGCGTTGATCCATGCAGAGGGCGCACAAGGTGCGGCGGTACAAAATGGGCAAGGTGCAATTATCGACCGCAACGGATATGCGCTGTTGCCTTCACTCACTGCTTATCGTGAAAACACGGTCAGCCTTGATACGTTGCACATGCGCGCCGATGCCGAGTTAAACGGCGGAAGCCAGCGTGTGGTTCCTTACGCTGGTGCCGTGAGTCAGGTTAGTTTTGCCACCTTACGCGGCACCGCAGTGTTGATTTCACTGAATACCACCGAGGGGATGGCACCGCCGATGGGCGCCGAAGTGCGTGATGCCTCCAACACCGTGATTGGCGTTGTCGGTCAGGGAAGCCAACTTTACGCGCGCGTTCCGCATGACTCCGGCAGTCTGCAAATCAGCTGGGATGGCAAAACTCAACGCTGCGCCGTCAATTATCAAATCACCGGAAAGGCGCAACAGGCGCTTATCCTTCTCAATGGTATTTGCAGGACGCTATAACAAGTGAAAATTAACTCCCTCCTGGTTGTGCTGCTGATGCTGCCCCTGACGTCATGGGCTAATTGCATCAAAGTCACCAGTGCTTCATCACTCTCTGCCGCCGCTAAAGCTGCGGGCTATACCGCAGCCTCCTGGACAGGTGCCTGTGACACCTGCTCTGGCAACGTAGGATTGCCTTCAGTAATCAGTATTAACAGCGGCACCTCATTTCAGCCCGCAGGGGCATTGCTGGCGAGTTCAGTGGGCTCGTTTCTCAGCGCCGCCAGCAACACCGCTTACAGCCCCAATCAAATCCTCTACCGCTGTGCGGTGGCGGATGCAGGCAGTCTGTATGAGATGTACGCTACCAACGGCGACAGCGCCTATGCCGGCATGTACGCCAGCAGCGAGGTCAGCGGGGCTTATTACGACGTGGCGAAAAACGTGGCGGTGCGCATGACCAATCTGACCACCGGCGAGTACTACAGTCGTTACTGGAAGTCACGCCAGTTTACCGCTGACAGTTGGTACTCCGACGGCACCTACATTTACATTCCGGCCAGTGCGTTTAGCAACGTGCTGTACGAGATGTTCAAAATCAGTTCAACCAGCTATTACGCCAATGGCGATAACCGCTATAGCGATCTGTGGACGCAGCCGCGCGGCTACATTGCGTTTAAAGGCCCAGGTCTGGACACCAACAGTCTGGCGGTAGGCCAGGACAGCGCCAGCTATTGGTACGGATTTTACGGCAACTGGCCCGCCGCCTGGAGCACTTATCGCAACGTGACCTATGTGCGTGGCGCGCTGTGTGAAGTACAAAACTACCCTTCTGTGGTGCTGTTGCCGACCATCAGCGTGAATGCGCTCAAGGCGGGCGGCAGCAGCCAGGTACCGTTTTCCATCTCATTGCAGTGCGAAACGGGCGCGCGATCCAGCACCAGTACCTCCACCAGCACTGCCGCCAATGTCGCGATGGGCTTGCTGGTGAATCAGCCCAATGCGGTGACACAGGCGACACAGTTAGGTTTGACCACCAGCGGCGGCGGATTAACCTGGCTGCTGGATAATCAATATGGCAGCAGCGGCGTGGCCTCGGGTGTGGGCATTAAAATTTATAACGCCAGTGGTTCTGCCATTAATTTATTGCCCAACCTCGCCAGCACCGGCAGCGGGAATACGCGCGGCTGGTATGCCTATACCGATCTCACCTCGCTGGTCTCTTCCGGCAGCAGCAATATTTACAGCGGTGATTTTTTGGCTTCGCTCGAAGCCTTAAGTGGACAAACAGTGACAGCAGGGACAGTCAATGCGCAGTTGCAAGTGGTGGTCAGTTTTCAGTAACACATTGGCGTTGAGCAGCCTGTTATTCGCCGTTCACGCCATAGCCGTGGTGAATGTGGATAGAACACGCATCATTTTTAATGCCGATGAGAGCAGCCAGACGCTAAATGTAAAAAACGGTGCGGATACCCCCTCCGTGGTGCAGATCTGGAGCGATGACGGTGATTTGATGCAGTCTCCGGAATTGAGTACTGCGCCCATTTTTGCCATGCCGCCAATGATGAAACTCGCACCTGATGAGCAGCGTGCAATTCGTCTGGTGCTCACTTCACGCCAGTCACTGCCGGAGGATCGTGAGAGCCTTTACTGGCTGAATATTTATCAGATTCCCGCGCTGAGCAGGCAAACCGGCAGCGCCGAACAAAAAATCCTGTTGCCGTTGCGATTGCGGCTTAAGGTTTTTATCCGACCGGCGGCGCTAGGTGCGCCTCAGCCTGAAGATGTGCAGAAGCTGCGATTTGTCGTGCACGATCGTCAGCTAACACTAGAAAATCCAACCGCGTGGTATATGAGCTTACGCTTACAGATTACCAATAAGCTCAAAGTGGATGATGTGCTGGTGGCGCCTTTTACAAAGCAAACCCTATTATCAGCACACGCCTTACTTCCCAGCGAGACGGTCCAGTATGAAGTTATTGACGATAGGGGCAATCCAGTGAGTTTCACTACCCGCACATTTGAACAGGACCATTAATCAAGGGTAATAATTCTGTCCGCAGACTCTATCGTGCTTTTTCGGTGCGCAACAATGATGCGCGTGATGTTGAGTGCCCGAATTGCCCGATTCACACTTGCTTCGTTTATCATTCGACACGATCGGGGAAATCTAGCGGTAAAGCTGTAGATAAAAACATTAGTACGAAAAGGGGTATATTTACGACTACATGCCAAAGGTTTGGCCGTGCTCATCAAGCCATCATACATAGTGGTCATCAATCAACGTGTCAGATCAAATTTACGCGCGATATATTTATTTAACTTAAGACCTAGCGCAATAAATGTTGTTAACGATGTTATCGTGACAATCATCTTAGAAAGTTCATATTGCGGCGTGTAATCAATAAAGCCAGGAACAATGCAGGCCCCACTCAAAAACCAATTCCCAATCATAATAAGCACAGATAAAATAAAGCATTTTGTTAATAAATACATAGTTCACCTATCAGCACCCACTCAAGGCTAATGAGTGGGCAAATAACAGCTATCGATAACAGGAATCGTCCAATTCGCTGGAATTAACGAAAAAACCTGCTTCGCTCCATCAGGATGCTCAGCAGGTCGGCACTGCGGGATGAGTGGTAAGATGCTATTGGCTGTCGGCTACACCACACCAGCGTACCAGGAACAGTGCTTTGGTGCAGGCCGTAAGAGAGTGAGTTAACCTTGCTGCTGATGAATTGCCGTCAGATAACAGCCGAATCGCGCACTATGGGCGTGGACATAAACGGTTTCAGGCCGCTGCAGCAACGCTAAAACTGTTTGCTCCACTGCATCGCCCGTCGCCAACTCTGCGGCGATAATACAGTGCTCATGATTGAAAGCCCGCAATGAGAGTTGACGCTTAACGAGATACTCCGGGATCTCGTTATGGAATAGACCAGATTGAGTGCAGCCTTCATGAATGAAAATAGCGTGCTTCCCCTGGTAGGGTGAATGCGCTGGTAGATAAGTGTGATTGAGTAAGATTGCGTTCTCGCCCGAGGGAACATCCTTCAAACCAATACGGTCTGGCAAAGCCGAGTTGTGGCTAGCTAACACTCTGCGTGCGTTGTACTGCGCCAGATATTCATCATCCTGTCCGTATAAATGGGCGAAATCGCTGCTATTCAATCCGCTGATAATGTAATTCATACTGCCTCCTGCTCTTAACATGGGTTCATCAGCAGTAAACGTTATCGAGCCCTTCCTTGCTCGCTGGAAACGGTCAGAGAATTATTGATTACACTCGCAACTGCATTAACCGCCTTAGCTCAATCAGCCTGTGTTTGCTAAAGTAGTCGACATCAATCATGAAAACGCTGCATTTGCATGTTTACACGGGAATTTGACCATGCCAGATTACATCTTCTATAAAAAAGATGAGGTCGTTGCGACACTGGAACGCTCCGATGTTGAGAGCGCCGTCTTACTCATTTCACAAGGCTATAAAAAGTTAGATGATGAGGTCGAAGCAGCCACGCCAGAAGCGGCGTTAAAGCGGTTAGCGGATGTCCAAAACCAAGACAATATTACTCATCATGCTTTCGTTACAGGGTCAGTATTTACCTCCATCGTGAATGCGCTGTTCAAATGATTTTCCTTCAGCTGCGTTGTGCAGCTGAATCTTATGCGATATGAATAACCGCAGCATAATTGACTCACTAGCATAGTGTCACCGCATAATATAGCGCAATATAAAACCCAACCCCTCCATCACGACACAATCAATTATTTCACCCTGAGATCACTTTGACAGAATATACCTTCATCGCTACGCTTTTATGCAAGGATATATGTCTCAAACTTGCACATCTTAAAAAATTTTCCTAAGGTGTCCGCCTTTCAGCCTCTTATAGCTTTCATTTCCATTGGTGAATTATTCGGCTGCGAAAGCTATAAGATCGCTCTAATTATACTCATGGAGGTTTATGAGCACCGGAACGATTTCTAAACAATCTGACTTAACCGTAGATGATATTACGGTTATTGATAATAAATTACTCAAACGCGCTGTGAGCGCTGCTGCGCTAGGCAATACCATGGAATGGTTCGATTTTGGCGTATATAGCTATCTTGCCGTGATTATTGGCCAGGTCTTTTTTCCTGGTGCCAGTAACACTGCGCAGTTAATCGCCTCTTTCGGTACCTTTGCCGCCGCGTTTTTAGTTCGTCCGATCGGAGGCATGGTATTTGGGCCGTTGGGCGATCGCTTTGGGCGGCAGAAAGTGCTCGCTTTCACCATGATCATGATGTCGATCGGCACCTTCTGCATCGGCCTGATTCCCAGCTATGCCAGTATTGGTATTGCCGCGCCGATCCTGTTGCTGGTAGCGCGTCTGGTGCAGGGTTTCTCCACCGGCGGCGAATACGGTGGCGCAGCGACCTTTATCGCGGAATACTCCACCGATAAGCGCCGTGGTTTTATGGGCAGCTTCCTGGAATTCGGCACACTGGCGGGTTATCTGCTCGGTGCCAGCCTTGTCACCGGCATGATTGCACTATTACCTCATCAGGCCATGATGGATTGGGGCTGGCGTATTCCGTTTTTCCTCGCCGCACCTTTAGGCTTATTTGGTCTCTATATTCGCCTGAAACTGGAAGAGACGCCGGCATTTAAAGAGCATATGGATAAGCGCGAAGAGCTTGAGCACAATAAGCCACAAATGAGCTTGTTGCAGATGCTGCGTGTACAGAGTAAACCGTTATTGAAATGTATTGGTTTGGTACTGTTATTTAACGTGTCCAATTATATGTTAACTGCCTATATGCCTAGCTATTTAACCGGCGTATTGGGTATGAGTGAATTATCCGGGCTGATGCTGGTGATGGTCATTATGTTTATTATGATGCCATTAACGTTGATGTGGGGACATTTAACCGACCGCATGGGCCGTAAGCCGGTCATTGGCTTAGGGGCATTGGGATTAATCCTGCTGGCTATTCCCAGCTATATGCTGATTGGCTCAGGTAATATGATGCTGGTATTTGCCGGCCTGGCCATATTAGGTTTATTACATACCTGTTTTAGCGGCACCATGCCCGCCACGCTACCGGCACTGTTTGTCACCGACATTCGCTATAGCGCATTAGCCATTGGCTTTAACTTGTCCGTGTCACTGTTTGGCGGCACCACACCGTTGATTACCGCATGGCTGGTTGACACCACACACAATGCAATGATGCCCGCTTATTACATGATGGGAGCCGGGATTGTCGGCCTGATAACGGTATTAACGCTGAGTGAAACCGCACGTAAACCGCTTAAAGGTTCATCACCCGCTGTCGCCACCAAAGCGGAAGCCCATAAGCTGATTGATAAATTTCGTCAGCAGCGCGGTCGTAAAGTCCAGCAACATAAACCGGCGTAAACGTCAGGGCGACCATCAGGTCGCCTTTTTTTCATCTTTATCTCTCCCCCGATTAGCGAAGCGCAGGGCGTCGATAATTTCTTAAACCCATCTGTTCGCGCCAGAAAACCGCAAAATATCGACTATGATCTGTTCTCAGTCATTTCGTGTCGTCCCGCTGTAAATCGTACTCAGCCAGCATCTTTAAACGGAACGTAGACCGCTTAATGTCGTCCATTGCCCTTGCGAGGGTTAAACGAGGCAATTGAATGGAATTCAGATCATTTGAAAAATCCTGGGGAGCTGAGATTCAGGCAGATGGCAGTGTGCTATTTCGCTTGTGGGCACCGGGTCAGCAACAGATTACCTTGCGTCTCGCCGATGGCGATCACCCTATGTCAGCCTCCGACGACGGCTGGTATCAACGGCAACTGAGTGGCATACAACCCGGTGCGACCTACCATTTTGTCCTGGCGGATGGCACGGAGGTGCCCGATCCTGCCGCGCGCGCACAGCAATCCGAGGTGAATGGCCCTTCAGTGGTGATCGACCCTCGTCACTATGCGTGGCAACACACCGATTGGCGCGGACACGCCTGGCAAGAAACGGTGGTGTACGAACTGCATATCGGGACTTTCACACCCGAAGGTACCTTTCAGGCCGCTATTGCCCGCTTGCCCTACTTGCAAACGCTCGGTATCACCATGATCGAGGTGCTGCCGGTATCGCAGTTTGGTGGTAATCGCGGTTGGGGTTACGACGGCGTGCTGTTGTATGCGCCGCATTCCGCTTACGGCTCGCCGGATGATTTCAAAGCCTTCGTAGATGCCGCACATGGACACGGCCTGTCGGTGGTGCTCGACATTGTGCTCAATCACTTTGGCCCTGAAGGGAATTATCTGCCTCTGCTGGCCCCTGATTTCTTCCACAAAGAACGCATGACACCCTGGGGCGCAGGCATCGCTTATAATGTTGATGCCGCACGTCGTTACATCGTTGAAGCGCCACTGTACTGGTTGCAGGAGTATCACCTCGATGGCCTGCGCTTTGATGCCATCGATCAGATCGAAGATACCTCCAGCCAACATGCGTTGATCGAGATCGCTGAACGCATTCGTCGTGAGATAACGGACCGCCCTATCCACCTCACCACTGAAGATTCACGCAATGTCACCTTCCTGCATCCACGCGACAAGCAGGGCCATGCACCGCTGTTTACCGGTGAATGGAATGACGATTTCCACAATGCCATCCATGTATTTGCCACCGGTGAAACCCATGCCTACTACCAGGATTTCGCCGACGTACCTGAAAAGCAGATCGCGCGCATTTTGACGGAAGGTTTTGCCTATCAGGGAGAAATCTCGCCGCAGAGTGGTCAACGGCGCGGCGTACCCAGTGCGGCCCAACCCCCGGTTGCCTTCGTCGACTTCATTCAAAACCACGATCAAGTTGGCAACCGTGCGCAGGGTGATCGCTTGATTACGCTGGCCGGCACCGATCGCACCAAAGTGCTGCTGGCCACGCTGTTATTGTCACCGCATATCCCTCTGATGTTTATGGGCGAGGAGTATGGCGAAACCAACCCATTCCTGTTCTTCACCGATTTCCACGGCGATCTGGCCAAAGCAGTTCGTGAAGGACGCGCGCGCGAGTTTACCGGCCATGCGGGGCATGACGACAGCGTGCCCGATCCCAATGCGGAAGAGACTTTCAATCGGTCAAAACTCGACTGGAGCAAGCTGGAGAGTGAAAAAGGCAAAGCCTGGCTGGCATTCACCCGGCAATTGCTGGCATTGCGTCAGCGCCACATTGTGCCGCTGCTGGATAAAGCGGGCGGTCACAGTGGCAAGGTGCTGAAAACGGCCAAAGGTTTTATCGCGGTGAGCTGGCAGTTCCCGCAGGGCGAGCTCTCATTGGCGCTGAATATCAGTAAGCAGGCACAACCCTTACCGACCATGGCAGGCAAAACCCTTTTTGCCTGGCCGCAGGAGAATGATGTGTTGCCGCAACATGCCATTGTGGTGCGTCTGGCACAGGGAGAAAAAGCATGACGATTCCTTCAGCAACCTACCGTCTTCAGTTCCGCAACGGCATGACCTTCGATCGCGCCATTACCCTGCTGCCTTATTTGCAGCGGCTCGGTGTCAGCCATCTTTACGCCTCGCCAATCTTCACTGCCACCACCGATTCCACGCACGGCTATGATGTCACCGATGCCAATGAGATCGATCCCGCTCTGGGCGGACGTGACGGCTTTAACCGACTGTCGGCGGCGTTACAGCAGGCAGGCCTCGGCTTAATTCTGGATATCGTGCCAAACCATATGGCGGCATCACTGGAAAATACCTGGTGGCGCGATGTGATTGAGCATGGCGAAAACAGCCAGTATGCGCGCTATTTCGATATCGATTGGTCGCGTCGCCTGACGCTCCCCTTCCTCGGCGAAGATTTTGAACGCGTTCTGCAAAACGACGAATTGAGCATTCAACCTCATCCGCAAACCGGCCATCCGGCGCTGGCTTACTACGACAGCTTTTATCCCCTGACGCCCGCCAGCTGGCAAGGTCGCGCCGACGAGGTGCTGGCCATCAACGATCGCGCAGCCATTGCCGAGTTGCATCAGCAGCAGCCCTGGCAGTTGATCAACTGGCGTGACGCACGAAAAGATCTCTCCTACCGACGCTTTTTTGAAATCACCGGGCTGGTCGGCGTACGGGTCGAAGATGAAGCCGTGTTCAACGCCTCACACGCATTGATTCTGGAGCTGGTTCACAACGGCGCTGTGAGTGGTTTGCGTGTCGATCACGTTGATGGTCTGGCCGATCCACAAGGTTATCTTCAGCGTTTGCGCCAGGCCGCAGGTGCAGATTGCTACATCACGGTTGAGAAGATTCTGGCGGAAGAGGAGCAGATTCCGGCTGAATGGCCCATTTCCGGCACCACCGGCTATGAGTTTATCGCTGCGCTTTCACATGCGTTGATCGACGATAGCCAGATTGATGCGTTGCACCTGGCCTATGAAGCCGTCACCGAAGAAAGGAATGATGTCAGTGCTGGTCTGCGCGCCGCCCGTGAATTGATGGTTGATCGCAACTTCGCCGGTGAATTTTCACGTCTGCTGGCCATCGCGACCGGGGTGGCACATTTAGAACAGCGCAATTTTGGGGAAGCAGAACTGCATGTTGCCCTGCGCGAGCTACTCATTGCCTTCCCGGTTTACCGCACCTATGGTCGCCCGGCAGGCATGCCGCTGGCCGGTGAAGCACTTCTCCAGCAAGTGCTGGAAACGGTGAAGTTTAGTGCGTCCCCGTCTGCACTCAGTTTCCTGCAGGCCATATTACTCGGTGCGGTCTCGGAACAAAGCGAACCGGATGCCGCTGATTTCCGCACGCGCTTCCAGCAGCTCACCGGCCCGTTGATGGCGAAATCGGTGGAAGACACCCTGTTCTTCCGCAATCACGCCATCCTTGCCATCAACGAAGTCGGCGCGGAACCGCTGCCGCATCCCTTCTCGGTGGAACACTTCCACCAGCAGATGCAAAACCGGTTGCATCATCAACCCGACGCACTTTCGACCACGTCAACGCACGATACCAAACGTGGGGAAGATGCCCGGGCCCGACTCTATTCGCTGAGCGAAGCACCCGCACGCTGGGCAGAGAACGTCACGCGCTGGCGGGAGCTGAATCAAACCAGGGTACTCACACTGAACCAAGGCCCGGCCCCGGAACCCGCGGTTGAATGGATGCTGTATCAAGCGCTGGCTGGTGCGTGGCCTGCCACCTTACATCCAGATGATCACGAAGGATTGCGTGCCCTTGAGACACGTTTTTTACCTTTTGTGGAGAAAGCACTGCGTGAAGCCAAGTTGCGTACCGACTGGTCAGAAGGCGATGAAGCCTACGAACAGGCGGTGCTGGGATACGCACAGCATCTGTTATCCGCAGAAAACCAGGCATTCCTGACGGACTTCTTTGCGGCCATTCAACCTTTCGTCGATGCCGGCCTGATCAACAGTCTCGCCCAGACGGTGATTAAACTCACCGCGCCAGGCGTTCCGGATATTTATCAGGGCAGCGAAGCGCTGGATTTCAGTCTTGTCGACCCTGATAACCGCCGCGAGCCCGATTATGCCGTGCTGGAGGCGCAACTGGGCGAGCACGGCCATCCTGATTTCACTCAGCCCTCAGACTGGCGCAGCGGCAAACTGAAACAGCAGATGATTGCGCGCTTATTGCACCTGCGTCTGGATAAGCCGCAACTGTTTCGTTTCGGCGATTACCAACCGCTGTTTGCCACAGGCGCGCATCCCGAGCATCTGATTGCCTATGCACGGCAGGATAGTGAAAACAGCCTGATCGTCGTGACGCCCCGCCTGATGCTGGAAAGCACGACCTGGGCTGAGACGTCCATTCCCCTGCCTGAGTCGCTGGCCCATCGGCACTATCGCAACCTGTTTAGTGGTGAAACCTTCGCGCTTAACGAACAACTTTCTTTAGATAACTTACCGCCTTACGCGCCACTGGTGCTGATTGCCAGTTAATAATAAGCCTGTATTTCTGTTCATCGGATGGAGAGGAATGAATGTCTAACGCAAAGCCTTTAGAAATTATCGCGGGTTCGGGTCAAACGCTTGGCGCAAATTATGACGGCGAGGGGGTCAATTTTGCCCTGTTTTCAGCGTTCGCCGAGCGTGTGGAATTGTGTCTTTACGACGAGAGCGGTCAGCACGAAATCGCGCGTTTTGACCTGCCGGAAAATACCCATGAAGTCTGGCATGGCTACATTCCCGGCCTGCAGCCCGGCGCACTTTACGGCTATCGGGTGCATGGCCCGTTTGAGCCAGAAAACGGCCACCGATTTAACGCCAACAAACTGTTGCTCGACCCGTATGCGCGTGAGCTGCGGGGTGATATCCAGTGGAACGATGCGCATTTTGCCTATGACCTGCTGCATGAAGATAAAGACCTGACTTTCGATGAACGTGACAGCGCGCCCTTTACGCCAAAATGCCGGGTGATCGATCCCAATGAATTTGACTGGCAGGACCGCAATCGTCCGGTTATCCCGTGGTCACAGACCGTCATCTATGAGACACACGTTAAGGGCTTCAGCCAGTTGAACCCGGCAGTGCCCCCTGAAATGCGCGGCACTTACGATGGCATGAGCAACAAAGCCACCGTCGAATACATCAAAAGTCTCGGTGTCACGTCGGTTGAGTTGCTACCGGTGCACTGGTTCCCGGACGATCAGCATTTACTCGATAAAGGACTGAAAAACTTCTGGGGCTATAACTCACTGGCGTTTTTTGCCCCGGCCTCGCGCTACTTTGGTCCGCGTGGCATTCAGGGCTTCCGTGATATGGTCCGCGCCTTCCACGATGCCGGTATCGAGGTGATCCTCGATGTGGTTTACAACCACACGGCTGAAGGCAATGAACTGGGTCCGACGCTGTCGTTCAAAGGCATTGATAACTTCTCCTATTACCGCACTTTGCCGGATCAGCATCGCTACTACATTAACGATACCGGTACCGGTAATACGGTCAACACCTCGCATCCGCGCGTATTGCAGATGATCATGGATTCTCTGCGCTATTGGGCGGAATCGATGCATATCGACGGTTTTCGCTTTGATTTGGGCACCATTCTCGGGCGCGAACCGGAGGGTTTCGACCAGCGTGGCGGCTTTTTTGATGCCATGACGCAGGACCCGGTGCTGTCGAAATTGAAACTGATTGGCGAACCCTGGGATATCGGCCCGGGCGGCTATCAGGTCGGGGGCTTCCCGCCAGGCTGGGCAGAATGGAACGATAAATATCGCGATACGGTGCGCGAGTATTGGAAAGGCGACAACGTCTCTACCGACTTTGCCGCGCGTCTGTTCGGCTCCGGCGATCTCTATGATCAACGTGGCCGTCGTCCATGGGCCAGCATCAATTTTCTCACCGCGCATGATGGCTTCACGCTAAATGATTTGGTGTCGTACAATGAGAAGCACAACGACGCGAACGGTGAAGATAACAATGACGGCCATAACGATAATCGTTCGTACAATTACGGTGCAGAAGGTCCGACTGATGATGAAGGCATCAACGCTGTGCGTGAGCGGCAAAAGCGTAACTTCCTCGCGACGCTGCTGTTCTCACACGGCACCCCGATGCTGCTGGCCGGTGACGAGTTTGGCCGCAGTCAGATGGGCAACAACAACGGTTACTGTCAGGACAGTGAAATTTCCTGGCTGCATTGGGAAAATCTGCCAGAATCCGCTGATGCCTTACGCGAATTCACCCGTCATTTGCTGGCGTTAAGGGCGAAACAGCCGTTGCTGCGCCGTGAAAACTGGCGCGACGGCATGGATATTAAGTGGTTTAACGCCGGAGGCGGCTTCCAGCAGGAAGATCAATGGGAGGAGGGCAGCACGCTTGGCGTCTATATTGGTCGTCCCGATCTGCAAACCGAAGAGGGCATCTGGCACGATGTGCTGATGCTGTTCAATCCGTTTGAAGGCAATGTGCCCTTCCGCATCCCGCAATTTGGCGAAGGCGGTTGGGTGCTGGAACTCACCACCTCCGATACGGCTAACAAGGGGTTGGTGATCACCAAAGAGAAGGATTTCGAACTGGAAGGCCGCAGCATGGCGCTGTTTAGAAGGCCTTAAGATCCATCTGGTGCCGCTGTGAAGTCCTCACAGCGGCACGATGATGAGGTTAGCAATTTTAACTACTTTTCACTGGTTCTATTTAATAGTGCCGAACCGGTTAGAAATGTTGCACTTTCACCGCGGATTTTCCGATCCCCATCACTCCTCGCTAAAAAATAATTAACTAAATCTCGCAATCTGCCGATGGTTATTAATCTGCCCTATTCCCTGATTTTCCTGAACCAGGGGTGCTTTTAGATTAAGGATAATTAGATGAACATCTCCCAGCGTCTCCTGCTGACCCTTTCCATGTTGTTTGGCGCCATCATCCTGCAGGCCATTCTTGCGCTCTCGCTATTGTCAGGATTTCAGGACCGATTTGAATTTGTGCAAACCAACGCCATTCCTTCGATTAAAAACATTGGCAAACTGATCGACCAAAGTAACCAGTTAGCCATTACGCTGTACAAACACCAAAGCCAACTGCATGACAGCAACATGCCCGCGGTTGAGAAACAAATCGATGAGCAAATCAATGGACTGAAAGCGCTGACCGATGACTACATGGCGAATGATATTTCGAATGAAGAGGACAAGCGCCTGACGAATGTCGCTTTGGATAACATTCAGCGCGTTGCGTCGCAGTTACCTGCTTTCCTCGCGGCTTCACGTGCTCACCAGAATGAAGTGAGCCTGGGTTTGCTGGAAGGTAACAGTGGTGTAGGCGCCGCCATTCGTCAGTTAATCAGTGATTACCAGACCCAACTGGCACTTAACATTCGTGCAGGCGACGTTTTGCGCGCCACCAATCAAAGCACCTTCCATTTTGTCTTCTGGACCACCGTTGCGGGTGTAGCGGCAACCGTGGTGATCTTCGGTCTGTTCTCCCTATTTACCGTGATGCGTATTCGTCGCAGTTTAAGCGCGGTGGGCCAGGTGATGATGGCTGCCAGTGATAATCTCGACCTGACTCTGAGCGCCGATGAAAGTCGCCGCGATGAAGTAGGCAATATGGCGCACGCGTTCAATATTCTGATGCAGCGCGTGTCAGAGGCGCTCTCTTCAGTGCGTAAAGCGTCGCAGTCGGTGAGCAGCGCGTCGGTGCAGATCTCGGCTGGCAACGAAGATCTCTCTTCGCGCACCGAACAACAAGCGGCATCGCTGGAACAAACAGCAGCCAGTATGACGGAGCTGAGTGAGACCGTGCGTCAGACAGCGGACAACACCCGCCAGGCGAGCCAGTTAGCGGCCAACGCCAGCGATCTATCAGAGAAGAGCGGTACATCGCTCACCACCATGTTATCGACGATGGATGACATCCGTGGCAGCTCGCGCAAAGTCACGGAGATCGTCTCTATTATTGAAGGTATCGCCTTCCAGACCAACATTCTGGCGCTCAACGCAGCCGTTGAGGCAGCTCGTGCCGGGGAGCACGGTAAAGGCTTTGCTGTGGTCGCGGGTGAAGTGCGCAGCCTGTCACAGCGTTCAAGCAATGCGGCACGCGAGATCAAAGTATTGATTGAAGCGTCGCACCGATTGACCGAATCGGGTGCCACACAAGCTGCCGATGTAGGCCGCAATATGGAAGTCATGAACGAGGCCATTCATCAGGTCAGTCAGTTGGTCGGTGAAATTGCTGCGGCGGCTGTTGAGCAGAGCCAAGGCATTGTGCAGGTTCAACAGGCCGTGAATCAGATGGATGATGTCACCCAGCAAAACGCCGCGCTGGTCGAGCAAGCCGCGTCAGCCTCGCAGTCACTGCAGGAACAAGCGGGAAACCTGAATCAACTGGTGGGCAAATTCCATGTCAGCGATGCGATGGATGTGCCACAGCCTGTTCTGCGTAAAATCGCTCAGCCAAAACCTCAGCGTTTAACCGTGGTGAACGACGCCGATTGGCAGAGTTTTTAAGCCCTGCGCCTTCCTGCGCCGCGCGCGCAGGAAGGCTTTCTGTTACCCTTGGCCGCAGGCAATGCCTCCAGGCACTTAAGGGACAGTGATGAATTTACAGCAACAGCTACGCGGCAAATGGGCGATTTACGGCCTGATGTTTTTACCCGGTTTCACCTGGGCTTCATGGGTTAGTCGCACGCCCTTTATGCGCGATATTTTGCATGCCTCCACCGAGATGATGGGCCTTATCCTGTTCGGCTTTTCCTGTGGTTCCATGCTGTGCGTGTTGCTGGCAGGAAAATTAATCGCGCAATGTGGCACCAGCCGTGTCATGCGCTATGGCTTTGTGCTGCTGCTGAGTGGCGTCGCCGTCATGTTAGCTGCCCTACTGCTGCATAACGCTTACGGGGTGTTCGCCAGCCTGGTGTTACTGGGCGGAGGGACAGCGCTAATCGATGTGGTAATAAACGTTGAAGGCGCAGCCTTTGAGCGGCTGATCGGCAAGTCAATTATGACCACCATTCACGGCTTCTTAAGCTTTGGTACGCTGATTGGTGCTCTGTCAGGTCTTGCGATGACGGCAGCGGATATCAGCATTAGCTGGCACTTTGCCGCCGTGGTGCTGGTGAACCTGCTGATCGTCGCCACTGCACTGCGTCATTTACCCGCCACCAGCGACAGCGAACGACATGATCAGGCTCACAGCGGGGGGTTTCTGGCGCAAGTTGGACGAGAGCTGCGCGACCGCCAACTGCTCATCCTTGGGGTGGTGATTTTGGCCATGGCGCTGGCGGAAGGCTCTGCCAATGACTGGCTGCCGTTACTGATGATCGATGGTCATCATCTCAATCACACGCAAAGCACCCTGGTGTACGCAGGTTTCACCGCGGGGATGACGGTGGGACGTTTCCTTGGCGGATATGTCGTGGATCGCGTGGGCCGTGTGCTGGTATTACGTGCCAGCGCATTCTCAGCTGCCCTGGGTCTGGCGATGGTCATTTTCTCCAACAACCAATGGCTGGCGGCAGCGGCGGTGTTGTTCTGGGGAATTGGCGCATCGCTTGGCTTCCCACTGACCGTCTCCGCTGCGGGCGACGGCCAAAACAGCGCGGTTCGCGTGACCATCGCCGCCACGCTTGGCTATCTGGCCTTTCTGGTGGGACCGCCAGGCCTGGGCTTTATTGGTGAACACGCGGGTCTGCGCATGGCGATGTTGCCGGTACTGATCATGGTGCTGCTGGCGTTGGTGTGTGCAGGTGCGGCGGGTTCCCGAGACCTCAAAAAGGCTGAACAATCCGTTTAAATCAGGCGGCCCTCAGGCCGCCTTCTGCCGCTGACACTAAGCTTACTTGTGCAAACCTAAATAGCGCACCTTAAAGTTCTGCTGGAGTCGCTCGCGCATTTGGAAGAGTTGAGCAACTTAAAACCGATGCTGCTCTCAATGATTAACCCGTTCTGTTAGGCAGCCAGCATGAACGGACTGAATCCATCGTTAGCCGCTTGCAGACGTGGATCGCTCAGGCGATGCACAATGGTCAACAAGGTGCCACCGGCGTCATCCGGCGCGATCACGAAGGACACTTCGCTCTCAAGGTAGGGGGGCGTGTCATCACGCATACGATAACGGATCGCTCTGCCAGGTTCACAGGCAAGGGGTTCAGCGTCAGCTAATACCGCATCGGGCAGCCAGGCTTCCCGGTATTCGGCGATACTGATGGCGCGCCACACTTTCTCCGGTGGCGCGTCCAGTTGATACTCCTCAACACGTTCGATCGCTGTCTCGGCTTCACTCATTGGTCCATATCCTTCAGCAAACTTTTCAGGGCATCAATGCGTGTCGGCCAAAACGCACGATACCTGGCTAACCAGTTGACCAGAAACGTCATGCCAACCGGATCGACTTCATAGTTCACAAAGCGCCCTTGCCGCTCTTCACGCACCAGCCCCGCACCCCGTAACACCGCGAGATGCTGAGACATCGCCGATTGGCTGATCTCCATCCCGTCGCGCAACGCCGTGGCATTCATGCGCCCCACCGACAGCTTTTCAAATATGGCACGACGGGTCGGATCCGCCAGTGCTTTGAATATCGCATTTTCAATCATGTCGATGACATTAGCACTGGCTTATTTAAGCAGCAAGATAATCTGCCGCAATTTCCTGCTCGGTGATGATCACTTTGTTCACCAAACCGTATTCCAGCGCCTGCTCCGCACTCAACCAGAAATCGCGCTGGGTATCCTGCTCGATTTTTTCGATTGGCTGCCCAGTGGCGTCAGCGAAGATGAGGTTAAGACGGTTTTTCATACGCACGATCTCATTGCTGTAGATTTGCATATTGCTGGCGGGGCCTTGCATGCCACCTGAGGGCTGATGCAGCAGGAAACGCGTGTTGGGCAACGCGTAACGATGCTCCTTTTTGGCCGCTGCATAGATGAGCGCGCCGGCGCTGGCGACGCAACCCGAACCGATCATGATGACCTCCGGCGCGATAAATCGGATGGCATCAAAGATCATGTCGCCGGATTCCGCATGTCCGCCAGGAGAGTTGATAAATACGGTAATCGGCTGGTGATTAATCGCTGCCAGGATGTGTAAATGCTGTACCACCTCTTTCGCCATCTTTTCATCCACGGTGCCGGTAATGAAGATCTTACGGGCGTTGATCAGATGTTCCATCAACGATGAGCTAAGGGACGGTGCTGCAGCTTCAGCAGACGTTGAGTTAATGTCAAGCATGGTACCACTCCGCAAAAAATGGGGATAGCACACACATTAGCACTTACTTATCTATTGAGCGAGTATGATTCAATGCAAATAGACGACGATATTCATCATTCGGGCACGGAAAAGTGCCCTGAAAAGCCCGCAGCGCGGGAATAATTATTTTTTGCTGTTGCTGCTGGTCATATTATCAAACTGCTGTGTGAGATAGTTGCTGGTGCTATTCAGAACGCTAACCACTTTATCCAGATTGGTGAACTGGGTTTTGTAACGCGCAATCTTGTCATCAATGCGTTTACTGGTGGTGTTGTACTGATCGGTCAGCTGGTTCAGTTTTTTACTGATGCTATCCGTCGCCCCCTGAATCACGCCTTTACTGCTCAGAAACGCGGTAAAAGTGGTATCCAGTACCGTGGTGACGCCGGTTTTCTTACCATCACCGGTATACATATCGCGAATGGCGTCAGGCCTGACTTTCAGTGCATTGGAAAGTTTGTCCGCATCCAGCTTCAATTTTCCATCGGTGGGATCGGTCGTAATACCCGCCTGGCTGAGCGTTTTGTAGACTCCCGAACCGGACGAGTTGGCAAGAATGCTCTTCAACTGGGTCTGGATGTTACGCAGCGTGCCGTCACCCAGCAGTGCACCGTTTTTGCTGTCCGGTTCTTTACCCGCATCCACCGCTGTGTAGCGGGTAAGATTGCCCATCGTATCTTGCAGTGAATTGTAGGCATTCACCCAATCGGTGATGGCACTTTTCGCCTTGCTGGTGTCTGCACTGACGGTCAGTGTCTGAGTGCCGGTCGTCTGATCGTTGAGCTTGAGCGTAATCCCTTCCACGGCGTCTTCAATGGTGTTACTGCTGCTTTGAATCGCCACATTGTTGACGGTCAGGCTGGCATTTTGCGCTTCCACACTCTGAATAAGGTGACTGTTGGTTTGATCGGACTTATCAAACCCAATAAAACTATGCAGCGTATCATCACCCGTGACGCTAAGAGATGTCACCGCATGGTCTGTCCCTGTCGCCTTAGAAGTCAAGGACAGGCGATACTCGGTTCCCGATACTTTAATCAAACTGGCGCTGATACCCACATCGGACTTATTAATGGTGTCACGCAGCGCTGTCAGGGAAGTCTGATCTTTGGTTAACGTAATGCTCTTCTCTTTGCCATCAGCAGTGACAAATTTCAGGGTACGCGATGCCGCATCGCTGCCAATAGCCGCTTTGACATCGGTTTTCGCATCGCTGGTCAGCGTTTGTGATTGCGCCAGGTGATCCACGCTGATGGTGTATTTCCCTGCCAGCGCGCTGCCATTGGTATCCGCGCTAAATGCACTCGAACTGGAAGTGGTACTGGTCGCCGTATAGAGACTCGCATCTTTTAATTTGGTGTTAGCCGTCTGAAAAGCCTGAATCGCGGTTTTAAGTGTGCCGTAAGCAGAAAGCTTCGCGGTGGCGGCAGACTGTTGCTTTGAAATCGGTGTCAGTGACTGTTTTTCAGCGGCGGTCAGCTTATCCAAAATGGTACTCAAACCCAGTCCTGAACCCACACCTAAAGTTGAAATCCCGGCCATGTACGTAACTCCTGTTATTTTGACGTTACGGTACTATCGGCGACTTAAGGCAAACCTTTAATGAAAACCAGATCATTTCTTTACGCTATCCTTACGAATATCCTTATCTGGCGCCCGGAATTGGTGCAAAACGCCCATCCAGCGCCCGTTCCAGAGGATCAGCGATGCCGATTGTTTCTTTACGTTTCGCTTTCGCATAGGCTTTTGTGCATCATCAACCGGCGCGTTTTGGCAAAAACCGAGATAGCGACGGAAGGGTCTCCCGTGTGACGAGTCTCCAGCGGCGCAAAAACATGACGTAACTCACATATCACCGCTCTCTCGCTTGTCGGAATCACGCAGCCGCTTATGATCTCGCCAGATTGTTACTGCGTGCAAACGCAGGCAAAACCTGACACGCCGCCCTCCCGGTGGGTCAGGTTTTTTCTTTTTCAGGGCAGATAAAACATGAAAATCGCGAAGATCCTCAATAACAACGTCGTGGTCGTACTGGGCGATAACGGCAAAGAACAGGTCGTCATGGGGCGCGGGCTGGCTTTTCATAAGCGCGTGGGTGATGCGTTGGATACGCAACAGATTGAGAAAGTCTTCGCTTTGCAAAGTGACACTCTGACAGGCAGGCTCAGCGAACTGCTTTCCGACATCCCGCTGGAAGTCATCACCACCAGCGAGTTAATCATCGCCAATGCACGTCAACAGCTGGGTCAGCCGCTGCATGAGAGCCTTTCGATTGCGCTTTGCGACCACTGTCATTTCGCCATTGAGCGCCATCAGCAGGGCATGCCGATTCGCAATGTACTGAAGTGGGAGATCAAAACGCTCTATCCAAAAGAGTTCGCGATTGGCATGGAAGCACTGGCATTGATAGACAAACGTCTTAATGTGGCTTTGCCTGACGATGAAGCGGGCTTTATCGCCCTGCATTTGGTCAATGCACAATTGGGCAGTGATTTTGCCGATGTCTCTCACGTGACGCAATTTATGCAGGAGATTTTGCACATCGTGAAGTACCGGTTGCAGCTGGATTACCGCACCGACAGCCTGAGCTACAACCGCTTCGTCAACCACCTGAAGTTTTTTGCCCAGCGCATGCTCGGGAAACGCGGCGTATGCAGTGAAGATGAGTCATTGCACGATGTGGTGCGCGATAAATATCCCATTGCCTATCAATGCGCGCTGAAGATCGACAGCCACATCCAGCAAAAATACCGCTATGCCCTGTCTGCTGAAGAGCGCATGTTTCTCACCATCCATATTGAGCGGGTGCGCAAAGAGACCTTAGCGTTGCAGGAAGATGCCGACGAGGCGTGAAAACGGGCGCCTGCGCGCCCGTTAACGAGGTTATTTCAAGGCCGCGCCGTGGCTGCGAATGACGTCCTGATACCAGAAAAAGCTCTTTTTACGCGAACGCTCCAGCGTACCGTTGCCTGCATCATCGCGATCAACATGGATAAAACCGTAACGTTTAGAGAACTCGGCTTTGGAGGCGCTGACCAGGTCAATCGGTCCCCAGCAGGTGTAGCCCATCACTTCCACGCCATCCTCAATGGCTTCCCGCACCTGGACTAAGTGATCATTCAGATACTGGATACGGTAATCGTCATTAATACTGCCATCGGCCTCAACCACATCTTTGGCACCCAACCCGTTTTCCACAATAAACAGTGGCTTCTGATAGCGGTCATACAAGATGTTAAGCAGGATACGCAGCCCTTCTGGATCAATCTGCCAGCCCCATTCTGAACTGGCCAGATGCGGATTAGGCACCATCGACAAGATATTGCCCTGCGCTTTCTGGTTCTCTTCTTCATTCGTGGTGACGCAACCGGTCATGTAATAACTGAAGGAGATGTAATCCACGGTGTTCTGCAGGTCACGTTTGTCTTCATCGGTGATGGAGACCGTGATTCCGCGATCGGCGAAGAAGCGTTTCATGTATGCCGGATAGGCGCCGCGCACCTGCACATCACCAAAGAATAACCACTCACGATTCTGCTGCAGAGTTTCCAGCACATCGGCCGGACGGCAGCTAAGCGGATAGAGCAGCGCACCCAGCAGCATGTTGCCGATCTTACCGTCCTGCACAATCTCATGGCAGGCTCGCACGGCGCGCCCGCTCGCCACCAACTGATGGTGAATGGCCTGATAAATCGCCTGTTGATCGCTCTCTTCCGGCAAGCCGACGCCGGTAAAGGGCGCGTGTAACGACATGTTGATTTCATTGAACGTCAGCCACAGCTTCACTTTATGCTGGAAGCGAGTGAACACCGCGCGCGCATAGCGTTCGAAACAATCAATAGTGATGCGATTGCCCCAGCCGCCGTATTTTTTAATCAAGCCATACGGCATTTCGTAATGTGACAATGTCACTAATGGCGTAATGTTGTACTTTGCCATCTCATCAAATAAACGATCGTAAAAGGCCAGCCCCTCTTCGTTGGGTTGTGCTTCGTCGCCCTGCGGGAAGATACGCGTCCAGGCAATCGAGGTGCGCAGCACGGTAAAGCCCATCTCCGCGAACAGCTTGATGTCTTCCGGGAAGCGATGATAGAAATCAATCGCCGTGTCTTTGATGCCAAAATCGTCGCCGCTGCGTTCAACGCGCGCGCCGAAAATCCCTTTAGGTTGCAGATCCGAGGTCGATAACCCTTTACCGCCCTCCTGCCAGGCACCTTCCACCTGATTGGCGGCAACGGCGCCACCCCATAAAAATGCATCCGGGAAACGTGTAGTCATTTACTTGCTCCTTGGTTATTTCAGCACGGCCAGCAGCGGCGAGCCTTCACTCACCGCGCTGTTATTCAGGGTTAACACATCAATAAAATCATCACTGTTACTCACCAGCACCGGTGTTGTGAGGTCAAACCCAGCGCTTTTGATCGCCTCAATATCAAACTCCAGCAGCACGTCACCTATTTTCACCGGCTGATCGTTTTGCACCTGAGGATGGAAATATTGCCCATCGAGTTTTACGGTATCGAGTCCAACATGGATCAGCACTTCCGCGCCTTGATCTGACGTCAGTCCAATGGCATGTCCGGTGCGGAACATCGAAGAAACCACGCCATTGACCGGCGACACCACGCGGCCCACTTGCGGCAGAATGGCCGCGCCTTTGCCGAGTAAACCGCTCGCGAAGGTCTCATCTTTGACTTTTTCCAGTGATAACACTTCCCCCGCCATCGGGCTGACGACGCTTTCACGACGCGTCAATGTTGCGGGTGCGGCTACGGGTTCAGCCACAGCGGGCGGTGGCGCGGACTGCTGCAACCCAAACACATAGGTCATGACACAGGCAAAAATCAGCGCCACCAGGGCACCGGCAAAGGATGCCAGCACACTGGCATCGAGACCTGTTGAGGGCACAACCTGGATGAAGGTGAAAATGCTGGGAAAACCAAAGGAGTAAATGGTGGTGTGCCAGAAGCCCAGAATGGCGGCACCCAGCGCGCCACAGATACAGCCGAAAATAAACGGACGACGACGCGGCAGCGTGACGCCATACACCGCCGGTTCAGTGATGCCAAAAATACTGGCGGTGAACGCCGAACCCGCCATCGCTTTGAGTTTGATATCACGTGTGCGCAGGAAGATCCCTAACGTCGCGCCCGCCTGCCCTAATACCGCCGGCATCAGTAATGGCAGTAAGGTGTCGTGACCAAAGTTAGTCAGATTGTTGAGCATGATCGGCACCAGGCCCCAGTGCAGGCCGAAAATCACACAGATTTGCCAGATCGCGCCCATCACCGCCCCCGCCATCATCGGACTGAGGCTGTAAATCCACAGATAGCCTTCCGCCAGCAAGCGGCTGAGCCAGGTCGCGGCTGGGCCAATGGCCAGAAAGGTGAGCGGCACGGTGATTAACAAGCACACCAGCGGCGTCGTAAAGTTGCGCACCGCGCCAGGTGAACGCGGATGTACCCAACGCTCAATCAGGCTTGAGACCCACGCAGCAAAGATAATCGGGATCACCGAGGAGCTGTAATTGAGGATTTCCAGCGGGATGCCCACAAAGGTCAGTGGCTTTCCTGCCTGCTGCTGTTGCATCGCTTCCAGAATTAATGGATGCACCAGCGCTGCGGCAATCGCCATGCTGACAAAGGGGTTACCGCCAAATTTTTTCCCGGCGCTATAGCCGAGCAGAATCGGCAAGAAATAGAACAGGCCATCGCTGGCGACAAACAACACTTTGTAGCTGCCGCTGCTCGCGTCCATCACACCGAGCACCAGCGCTAACGCCAGCAGTCCCTTGATGATGCCTGTCGCAATCATCACACCAATAAACGGTGTAAAAATGCCGGAAACCAGATCGATAAAACGGGCAAACAGGTTTTGTGGCGTAGTGTCTTCCACGTTGTCGGCAGGATCGAGTGCATAGCGTGCCGTTAACGCGCGATAGACCTCCGCAACCTGGTTGCCGATGACGACCTGATATTGTCCACCGCTTTCTACCACCATAATGACGCCAGGATTATTTTTTAACTCGGCGGTATGCGCTTTTTGACGCTCTTTTAATTTGAAGCGCAGGCGCGTTGCGCAATGCATCACGCTGATAATGTTCTCTTTTCCCCCCACGCCTGCCACAATGTCATCTGCCAGTTCCTGATATTGCATCTTCCTTTCTCCTGCAAAACGCCCCGAATTTCGCGCAAAAAAAAACCTGAGGCGCGCCCTCTGCTATCGAGAAAGGGCGCGCCTCAGGTTTTGCCTGCCGAACAGTAACAATCCTAAACGCCGATTATATTGCGGAGCATTGCCAAAAAGTAGCAAGCAGTTTTCTAAAAACACGCTGAGAAATGTGAGGGACGTCAATTATTGTTCAGGAGTGCAGTAGATGCCCGGCACGTTGTAATGCAGACAAAGCGAGTGCAGAAAGCATCACGCCAATCACAATTAACAGTTTATAGCTCAACGCGTTGAGCAGCAGAATACCCAGCACACCGCCGAACAGGAATGCCATCACCGTGAAGAAGTGCAGTTTTAAACGTTCGATATAGAGCGGCGCATCTTTCGGGGACTCTTTACGGCGTAGCACATCAAACAGCATGGCCAGTTCAATGCCAATATCGGTGGCGGTACCGGAGACATGGGTGGTGCGCACGCGTGCGTTGGAAATTCTTGTCACCACGGCGTTTTGTAATCCCATCAAAAAACTCAAACTGAGAACCAGCAGTACTCCCGATTCACTAAAGCTGAACCAACTCTCAATGACGCCTAGCGCTAATAATGCCACGCCTTCCAGCAGGATATTGATGGCATAAATCCCGCGAATTTGTCGTCTGCGGCCTGAGTTGATGATCAGGGTCGAAACTGAAGAACCGGCGATAAAAAGCAGCACGATCAGCAGGAAGAACAATCCAACGTGCAGATTCGCTTTCGCCAAATGGTCGGACAGTGACGAGACGTTGCCCGTCATGTTGGCTGAGAAAAAACCGACGGTTTCAAATGCAGCAGTGTTCAGCGCACCTGCCACGGCCGCCAGCGTACAGGCGAGTCGGGTATCCGTATTAAAAGTGCGCGTGTTTTCGGAAGTGATCAGCATGGCTATTCCCGGCCCTGGCAAAGGGGAATATCTTCCTCCTGCGAGCCGGAATTCTCAAGCCTCAGGCAAAAGACGCCATTTACTGACCGGGCGTAACAGGTGTCATAAGAGAGGGACAACGTCAGTAGAAGTATTAATCGACAGGGGTTCGATTAAACCCGTATTGCGTAAGCCGATGATGAAACTCAACATTATTCTCACAATTCAGTTTAGCGCAAATCGATCGCTTATAGTGACTGATGGTTTTGTTATTCAGTCTGACACGCAAGGCAATGTCCTGCTGACTGCTGTACCGGGCAAGCCATTTCAGCATGTGAAATTCTTGCAGCGAGAGCGAAGGCACACGGATTCGTGTTGAGGTATGAGGCCTCTTCTCAGCGAGTGTATTGACGTTTTGAACAATACTGGCTAATGAGGCTTTTTTTGTCAGAAATAAAACCGAATGAAATTCATGGGCAAGAAAATTAAGCAGCGCGGCATCTTTAATGTCAGTCAATACCAACACGCGGATACAAGGATAAAGTGCCTGCAACAGGCGTAAAAACGTATAGGAAGATTCAATATCATCCGCTTCGGTTTTTAACTCAATAATCATCACTTCGATTGATTGATCGATTAATATTTTTTTTGCATCACATAAAGAGGTGCAGGATAAGAATTGGTAACCAGCACGTATCAATAGCTTTTCTAAGCCAAGCGCGGCCCAGAAATTGGCTTCAACATTTAATATTTTCATGTTTATTACTTAAACAATTTAAAAAATCATTTAATCGTGATTAGTGGCTATTTTAAATCGGATAACATTTCTTTTTTTGTGCGATAAAGACTACAAAATATCAATTATCCCGTGCTGGCGAAGCCGCAATCGCGCACTAAAATTATGGAGTGACTAGCTAGTCCTTATCTCTCACGGAACATTGATATGAGGTCTTCCTATGAAACAACAGAGCTACAGAGGCGGTGCAGGGAATTTTGCTAACGATCCGGCACGGGCAAGAGAAGCTGGCAAAGCGGGAGGCAAAGCCAGTGGAGGCAACTTCAGAAACGATCCTGAACGCGCCGTTGAAGCGGGTCGGAAAGGAGGCAAGATAAGTCGCCGTCCTCCAACAAAGTCTGAGTAAAGCGCTTTAGGATTTGTTCTGCCAGGGACTGGCATTTCCTCTTAATGGATCCGCCCGATGCGAGCTAACCGCAACCCTGTCGGCCACTGCCCTTCCTGTTTTTCCATGCTGAATCCAATCGCCACCGCTTTGCCCACCAGATTAGGCTCAGGGACAAAACCCCAATAGCGGCTGTCATAGCTGTTGTTACGATTATCACCCATCATAAAATAGCTATCCGCCGGCACCACCCACTCTCCGGGCTGCTGACCGGGTTGATGGAAAAACGTCGATGCTGAAACAGTAAATTCAGGTTTCTGCAAAATGCGATGCGTCACCCCCGCCAGCGTTTCAGTGCGCATCAGTAAACGCTGTTCAGCAGGCTTTTCCTCGCCAATGGGCCTGGCATAGAAACCCGGATGCGCTCCGGCAGTCTCGACGAACTCGCCCGCTTTGAGCGCACTATAGTCAATGGCTAGCGCACGCGCACAAGATGGATTGTGCTGGCACAAAGGGAAAACAGTGAGCTGTTGTGTGGCTGGATTGAATATCACTTTGTCGCCGGGCAAACCGATGACTCTTTTAATGAACAACTGCGTTTCGTCCTGAGGAAACGTAAATATCGCAATGTCACCGCGTTGAGGGTGTCCGGTGGAAAGCAGCGTTTTCTGATTGAATGGATTTCGCAGCCCGTATGAATACTTGTCTGCCAGCACCCAGTCGCCGGTGAGTAGGGTTGGCATCATGGAGCCAGAAGGAATGCGAAAAGGCTCCCAGCCAAAAGCCCGAACCAGTAACACGATGATAAGCAACGGAAAGAGCGATGCGGGCGTATCCAGCCAGCCCGGAAGACGTTTGGATAGGCTCTGCTGCATGAGCGAGGACTTTGCTTTTTTCTTCTCAACGTTGACGCGAGAGACAACGCAAAGCCTATATGCCCAACTCAGGCCGCTAAAAATCACAGCAATGGCCAGAATCAGGGCGAAGATGTTCATCATAAGAAGGTTCCAGCGCTACAGCGTCATCAATGCGGGTCGTTAATATGCGCCGTGAATATAAACTAAACAATAAGCTATTGCTCTCCCATCTGTGCTTTACGGCTCGCTTATTCAAACTGAAAAGCAGAGGCTTGAGTTATAAGCATTTCAATGCGATATTCATTTCAATACCGTGGCTTGCTTAATCAACATACTTTAATAGGGAGCGATGATGTCAGCTGAAGAGAGAATAAAGGAACTTGAGGAAACCGTGCAGCGGTTAAAAATTGAAACCGATGTATTGCGCGAACTGATGATTAAACAGGTTGCGTTGAATAACATTAGCTTCAAAGGTAAGTACGATGAAGTCATTATTAACATGGCTAAAGAGTATGAAGAGCGCGGACTTGAGGTAGATCGTAATCGTGCTATGCATGAAGCGATGCGGCAATACATCAAAGATGATACATCATCCAATGATTGAACCTTTGTTCTGTAACAAAACTTACCTTCAGATAGAACGAAAGAGCCGCAGCAGCGGCTCTGTATTGAGAATCAGATAATGGGTTTTTGATCATCAGGTAAGCCACGATCGTCAGTTTCATCGTCTTCTTCATCGGGTAAAGGCAAATCGTCGCCAGGCAGTGGCTTAACATCATCTGGATCTGGACGTTCTGACATACATACCTCCATTCACCCTGATTGGGTATAGGTAGTTTAGTTAGGTGATGATTAAAGCGATGCACTAAATAACCGATTCTGTGAAACAAGCGTAAAATATTTTTTAAAAACTAACCGCGACTAGTAAAGTGAGTTTTCTAAACTACATGCTTCGTTTATCACTGGCCCTCAGTTTGAAAAACGAAATCTAATCAATCACTCGTTTTAAAATCTTAGTGCACAATGTCCCTCACATTAAAACGAGGTATTTTCTTTCAAGCTACTGCTTATCCACAGTTTTCGCCATTTAATGAGTATTTAAAAATGAAATTATTAATCTGCGGCTGCGTTTACTCTCCCTCATTTGTGCCATGCTTAAGTATTAGACATTCATCTCAGGAGATGAGATATGCATAAAGCTGCATGGGTTGCATTAATGTTGTCATTGAGTTTCGGGGCTCACGCTGAAAAGGGAGGTTTTGAGCCAGGTAAAACGCCACCGCCACAAAATAAGGAGGATGCAGGTTATAAAGGCTCTGAAGATACGGCAGAAACCCCAGTGACGCTGATAAAAGACTTTCGTCAGGGTGGGTATGTCACGCTTGAAGGCTACATCACCCATAAGATTAAAGGCGATACCTATCAATTCCGAGACAGTTCCGGCACGGTAAATATCTATGCACCGCTCACTACTTTTAAGGGAAAAACCTTCAATGCTGAGGATAAAGTGCGAGTCAGCGGTAAAGTCTTTGGTAAAGGAGAAAATGCTCATCTAAAAGTCTCAAGAATAGATGAACCTTGATCCGATCATAGGCACACCTCAGCCATGCCATACTGGCTGAGGTAACTCCCTCTCACATTATTTAATACTCTGTGGGTTATTGCTGTACGCAAACATCCAATCCCGTTTCAAACATGTTATTTGTCCTGAAAAGGATCATCTTTGTGATCTTTACTGTCATCGCGTGTACGAGGGATCTCTCCATGATCTTTCGGATTATCTTTGGCAGGATGATCTGCTTCTTCAAGAGCATTTACTGCATAAAGGTCCGCCTCAGGTAGCTTTTTATGCGTATTACCTTCCCTTTTACGTTGCTCATTTTCGTTATGATTTTTCATAAATTACCTCATAAATAGTTTCTTAATAACTATAGTCTACTATTTGTAATACAAATCAATTTTTATCAGGAATTAACATCAGGTAATAATACCCCCCCCAGATTACGGCCTCGCTTAAATATATTAAATGACCGGATTAATCTGTAAAGTTCAAAAACATCCCCTTTGATGATGAGAGAAGCCAGAACAACAACTGGCTTTGTGCCATACTGTTTTCATCCCAGAGAAATGGAAATTAACATGTTTAGCTTTATTAGCTCCCTCTTTAACAGCCCAGAGTCATTGCTCCAGGTCATGAGTCAGGATGATATGAAAGAATCTATTCAGGAAGGTGACAGAATCATTATTGATGAAGATGGTAACGCTTCGGTTAATCCTTTAAGCCCAAAAGTGCAACGCGATTTTTCCCATCATGTCAAAACGTTGAAGGGTATTTAAATGGGAACGGCAATATTTATGGTGCTGATGGTGTGTGGTTATTGGTATACCAGCCGCGACATGTCGAGTCGCTTAAAAATAAAACGGTCATTTGGCTGGGATGTCTATTTTCTCATTGCGCTTTATGGCTGTATTTTCGTCTTGCAGGGTGTGCTTGCAACGGGGATCGTTTGGCTGATCTTACTCGCCGCTTCAGCACTCAACAACACGTTTGCACTTAGCAGTCTCGTACACGCCCGCTGGCATGTGGATTTTATGACATGGAGCTTTCTGGGTATTCAGGCACCGGTAGTGATTATGCTCGCCTTTGCCCTGCTGTTTTGTGTGTATCGTTCTAACTGGGCTGGTAGCGCGCGATTAACCGCCAGCAGCCGCCGCGACCTCTATCAGCGATTGTCGCGTTCGAACGGCATTGAGCAGATGTTGTTGCAGTGTATGGAAGAAGGTGAGTTAGCCTGGGTCACGCTAAAATCCCGACGCATCTACATTGGCATGATTCATGCCGCCACTTTCGAATATGCCAGCACGGCTAACATTGTATTAATACCGATGCTCAGCGGTTATCGCGATGCGCGCACGCTCAACCTCGCTGTTGAACACAATTACAGCCGCTGGTACCACGAACACGATATTGATTTTATGTCAAAACCCAAATCGGCTTTAGAGTTTCGCAAAGTCATTATGGTTGATCAAATCGAGAGTCTGTCGCTGTTTGACCCCGCCAGCGCCAGTGCACTGGCAATGGGTGAAGCAGGAACCGATGACGTCAGGACAGAGGTATCACCCTAACTTCCAGCGCAACCAATTATCCAGTTCGCTTTCAGGTAATGGGCGGGAATGAAAGAACCCCTGCGCCTGATCGCAACCGAATTCTTTTAACGCTTCAAGCGTCTCAAGATTTTCCACGCCTTCAGCTAACACCACGTAATCCAGCTCTTTAAGCATGGCGATGATACTGCGAGTGATGACGCGTGACGCGGTGTCCGTGGCAAGTCCGCCGACAATCGAACGGTCGAGTTTGACCACATCCAGAGGCATTTTTCGCAGATAACTGATATTGCTATAGCCGGTGCCGAAATCGTCCAGTGCAATACCGAAACCGCGCAGTTTCAACATTTCCAGGCCACTGATTGCTGCCGCGCTTTCGATGATGCGCTCGGTTTCCAGGCACTCAATGCCGAGCAGATTCGTCGGCAGGCGTGCCTTGATCATCTTACTTTCGAGTCTGTCGGCAAAACTTTCCTGACTAAAATCACGCACGCTAACATTCACCGTGACAGGCAACTGGATACCTTGTCCGTTGAGCCGCTTCAAACGCTCAATGGTTTTATCAATGACCCATTCGGTGATCTCTTGCAGCAGTGTGGTTTGTTCCGCGAGCGGGATGAAGACTGAAGGAGAAAGCTCGCCTCGGGTGGGATGGCGCCATCGAATCAGCGCTTCAAGCCCAATCGGCAAACCGCTGCTCAGACAGATTTTCGGCTGGAACACCAGATACAAGCCATGATTGTGCCGTACAGCAGTGGCCAAATCGTTGACGAGAGTAAAGTCATCCGTACGCCGCTCATCGTTTTTCTCACTGAAGCTCATACACGGGATCCCGCGACAAATGGCTTCATGCAAGGCACTAACGGCTCGACGCAGCGCTTCCTGAGTGGAAATTTCTGACGGCGAAAAGAGGGTTTCACCGGTATGCGTCGCCAAATCGACCGATAAACCTTCGCCAATCTCGGCGCGTACGCCTTCCATGCGTCGCGCAACCCACTCGGCGCACAATGGACTTTCTTGTTGGGTTAATAGCGCGAACCGCCCGGTTGCCACGGTGTAGAGCAGTTCATTTTTGCCGGGACGCAAACGTAGCGGCAGTAACGTTGCCATATCTTTGAGCAGCCCTTCGACTGGCGCCATGCCCAACGAACGCGCCAACTCATAGGCTCGCGGCATATCGATGCAGTCAATCAACACCAGTCGATACCGTGTGTTATCACCCGCATTACGCAAGGATTGCAGGTCTCGAATCAGTTGCTGTCGGTTAGGCAATCCTGTCACCAGATCGGTAAAACCGACAGAATGCCAGGCTTCCAGAAAGGAAATCACCAGTTGTGATAGCAATGTCATCGTCGCCAGCTTTTCAGCGCTAAAGGTGTGTGGTTTGCTATCAACCACGCACAGCGTGCCTAAAACCAGCCCTTCCTGGCTCTTCAGTGGCACGCCCGCATAAAAGCGAACAAAAGGTTCGCCAATAACAAAAGGATTGACGGAAAAACAGGCGTCCAGTTGGGTATCGGGCACCACTAGCGGTTGATCCCCTTCTACCACGTACTGACACAAAGAATCGGCACGCAACGTTTCACCGACGTTAAAGTTGTGAGCAGCTTTGATGTATTGGAAATCATCGTCAAGAACAGAGATGAAACTGCTGGGAACATCCAGCGTTTTACTGACCAAATCAGTGAATTTGCTCAGTACATCGTCACGGCAGATATCCGGCGTCCGAAGTGCCTGGAGCGTGATGCAGCCTGGCTTAAATTCGTTAGTTATGCTCATTTGCACTCGCCCATTCCATTGGTACGGATTGCAATGCTGAACTCAAAAGAATAACTTCATTATCATTAAGGAGAATATCCGCCATTTTGCGTCTATTTTGCTCATTATTTACCGGTGAATATCACCATACTATGCCCGCCATCACGTTTTGTCATGCTGAAATATCTTTACAAAAAGCTTACATGAAAACTGAGTAAAGGGATCTTTCACCTGATTCAAGCGAAGCGTTAATTGAAAACAAGGATTACGTCTGCCCAGACATCTTATCAATGGCACGCTCATTAATAGGGTTTGATAATTAGCGTATTAAATTCAGTCTGTTGCCAGAACTTCAACAAGAACTGAAAACCATAAAATAAGCGATACGTCACGGAAAATATATTTCTGCCGTATCGCTAAGTTGCTGCCGATTTTCTCTTAATGATGCGACTCGATTATTCGTTTAATCCCTCTACGGTGGATTATCTTATTTTAGCTAAGGTTTCAAATCCCGAACATTCAGCACCCTGCTCTGGGGAAATCCAGAGATATTACTCTGCAACGAATGTTAAGCCGCTTTGCGGGGTATTTTCCTTTAGTCTATCTTTACCTCTGCCCTCTTTTCCTCCACACATCACGCCATCATGTCACGCCGTAGCAGGCTTAGACGGCTAAAAGGTAGGGATGCTGTTCATGGTCACGGCAAACTTCCCAATATTTCCCCTTCCATCTTATCCGGACGCAGCGTAACCTATATGCAAAACGTCTATGTTTCATATACGGATCGCATAATGGGTATCGTAAAAATTTCTGATCTGATGCATGAGAATCTGCGTATCGCGAGCACGGCGTTAAGCCGTTCCATCAATGCGCAGGCAGAACACTGGATGAAGATTGGCATGCTGGCTGAGCTTTATCCTGACCTCAACCTTCAGGAACTGACACGCCTGTTGATGCGTGTCGAACGTGACGGCGGCGCAGATTTAGCGCAGCTGCTTGACCAGCCTAGATTAACCACGCAGGGAATCGCGCAATGACCATCAAACTTCATACTGCTGAAGAAATCGAACTGGCACGCGCTGCCGGACACGCCGCGGCAAAAGTGCTGGAAATCATCACCCCTTACGTCAAACCCGGCGTGACCACAGATGAACTGGACGCCATTTGCCATGACTATATTGGCAATGAACTGAAGGTTGTTCCCGCCAATATTGGCTATCACGGCTATACGCGCACCACCTGTACGTCGGTAAACCACGTGGTGTGCCATGGCATTCCGGGGGAGAAAAAGCTCAAGAATGGCGATATCGTCAACATTGACGTCGGCATCATCAAAGATGGCTGGTACGGTGATACCAGCCGCATGTATTACGTGGGTGAGCCGTCGGTGCGCGCTAAACGTCTGGTCGATATCACCTACGAATCCATGGTGGCGGGCATTAAAGTCGTCAAACCCGGTGCAACTTTGGGTGATATCGGCGCCGCGATCCAACAGGTGGCGGAGAAAGCCGGATTTTCAGTGGTGCGTGAATATTGCGGTCACGGTGTCGGTGAGATTTATCACGGCGAGCCTCAGATTCTGCACTACGGTACGCCGGGCACAGGGATTGCGCTGCAGGCAGGCATGATCTTCACCATCGAGCCCATGATCAATGCCGGTAAAGCAGGCACCAGTGTTTTATCTGATGGCTGGACGGTGGTGACAAAAGATCGCTCGCTGTCGGCGCAGTGGGAACACACCATTGCTGTGACCGAGACCGGCTTCGATTTGCTCACGCCATGGCCCGAAGGCACAGGGGATTACGCAGCAATAGAAGCCTGAGTGCGGCTCACCGCGCTGACAGTCATTCAGGATGCGCCAATGCAGTGGCGTTACTTTTCACCGCCGTGTAAGGTAACGTCACTTTTTTTATCCGGAACTTAGACTGATGCGTGAACAAGCCATTTTTGCCGGCGGCTGCTTTTGGTGTACTGAAGCGATTTTCCAATCCATCCATGGTGTATTAAGCGTGGAAAGTGGTTTTATCGGCGGCCATGTCTCGTCACCCACTTATGATCAGGTTTACAGCGACACCACGGGTCACGCCGAGGCGGTGAAAATCGAGTTCGATCCCGCTCTCGTCAGTTACGACGATCTGCTCGACATCCACTTTGCCACGCATGATGCCACGCAGGAAAACATCAAAGACGGCGTGGTGCGTTCACGTTATCGTTCCGCACTGTTTCCGACCAGCGATGCACAACGTATTGCCGCTGAACAAGGGATAGCGCGTGCCGCTGCCGAACTCAGCAAGCCGCTGGTGACAAAGCTGGAACCGTTAGCTGAGTGGTACGCAGCCGAAGACTATCATCAAAACTTCTGGGAGAAAGAAGGACAGGAAAACGCCTTCTGTATGATGAATATCCCGGCAAAATTGCAGAAACTGCGCAATAAATTTCCGAAACAGGCATCAGACGCTTAACGCGCCATCTCATCGATAACCTGAGTGATGCGCTGAATCACCCTCTGCGCCGCCCGCGATAACTGTCGGGATGGCGCAGTACAAAGGGCCAACGTCAGCGGACGCATCACGCTGTTTTTCAGCGGCACAAAGCACAGTTGCTGCTCAACTCAAACCCGCAGACATAGTGCTCCTGATGGCCGCTGGCATTGGCATCACTCCGCTTTTTAACTTATTGAGTGCGCCACATGCGGTACTGTCCCCAGAAGCCCACTTCTGTGGCGTACTCCTGTGGCGTGCCGTCAGCCACAATATCCAGCGACTTACGCATCCCCATGCTCATCACTGAACAGTCATTACTGACGCGCAACTTGTGCAGACCATTTTCCAGATACGCAGTGACAAACTGGTTTTGACGCAACATCGCGACATCCTGACCATCCACGTTCACCACGAATTTGCAGGATCCGCCGCTGGCACTACCAATAAACTGCTTAAGGCGCGTAACGGTAACCGGTGTCTGCTTCTTGCTGGCATCCGGTGTGACCATTTGCTGATTGATGATGGTATCGGCTGATCCATAAGGTCTGGCGCACCCTGCCAGGGTTAAAACCGCTAACGCTATCAATGCTTTTTTCATTAATTTTCCCTTTAAGCTGCTCCATGCAGCAATTCGCTATGCGTTATCGGCGTTGTGGGTAAAATCTTCAATACCACGTTATAACAACAGCTGCCTCAGGTTGTAGAACGCGCCCGCCAGCGCGATCAGCAATAATATCAGCATTGATACCCGCTCCATGCGTAGCTGTTGTGCACCCGGCAGCCAGCGTTTTACGGTGATGATGTAAAACGCCAGCACCGCAAAATCGAAGGCCATCCACACCAGCGCCAGAGTGATCAGGCTGCTGCTAAGATCGGGCGTAATGGCGATAAACTGTGGAAACAGCGCGGCAAAGAACAGAATATCTTTTGGATTAGAGATGCCCACCACAAAGCCTTTCAGCAATCCACCCTGTGCTGCGGGCCGATGGGCGGTTGCACTTGTCGCAGCACGTAAGCCTTGCCATGCAATCACGCCCATAAACAGGGAACCCAGCAACCCGGCGACTTGCAAACTCCGAGGATTGATCGAAACCAATCCCGTCAACATCAGCGCAGCCAGCGCGATCAACACCAGTGATGCCGCGTTAGTGCCCACCACGGTGGCAAAAGCGCGGCGATAACCGTGACGTGCGGCCGTGCCCGTAACCAGCGCCACCACCGGGCCTGGCGTCATTAACAGCAATAAAATCGCCAGCATATATGCCAGCAGCAGTGAGAGGTTCATGGCACCGACCTGTAAACGCATGAGAAGGTCGTCAGTATTGCCTTTCGTTTGTTCGTTGAAAAACGCTTTAAAATAACGTTGAATGTGAGTTTTACTCAACATTGAGTTTGCCTTATGACGCTTCCTCCACTTTATGCGTTGCGCGCCTTTGCCAGTGCGGCGCAGTTGGGGTCTTTTAGCCAGGCCGCCGCCGCACTCAACGTCACTCCTGGCGCGATTAGCCGTCACATCCGTACCCTGGAAGAGTGGTTCGATTGCCAACTGTTTATCCGTAAAGGGCCCAGGATCGAAATCAGCGCTGCGGGTAGCGTATTCGCGGCACAATTACAGGTCGGATTTGCCTCTTTAGAGCAAGCTTGCACCGCCTTCGCGCAGCAGGGTCATCAACTCCGTCTCAAGGCCCCTTCGACACTGACCATGCGTTGGTTGCTGGATGTACTCCAAACATATCGTGAGCAAAACTCAACACCAGAAGTGCAGATTACCAGCGTTTGGATGGACACCGACAAAGTCGATTTTGCCCGTGAACCTTTTGACTGCGCCATCTTGTTGGGTGACGGTCATTTTGGTGCAGACACCGAGTGCCATTTGCTGTTTCAGGAGTGGTTAATTCCGATTTGCGCCCCCGCGCTGAAACGACAAGCACAAACGCAACTGGCAAGCTGTGAATTGATTCACCCTTCACACGATCGCCGCGACTGGCTGCGATGGTCACAGGGGGTAGCTGATGCACCGATTATCAATCTGTGGCAAGGCAAACTGTTCGATACTCTGGAACAGGGCACGATGGCGGCGATCAGCGGACACGGCGTTTCAATAGGTGACCTGCTGCTCAGCCAGCAGGCGATCAACAACGGCTTACTGGTGCTGCCATTTAACCAGCCGGTGGCGACAGGTGACGGTTATTATCTGGTGTGGCCGAAAACCCGGCAGGAAGCGCCCAACATCAAGCTATTGCTTCAATGGTTGCTTGATCAGGCGCCCGTCTTAAATAGTGAGAATCTAGCGTAGTGGCGACCTTAAGGCCGCCTGTCACTTGTTGTTATGCGCTCTGACGCAAGGTAAACACACTGACGCTGTTCACCATATTTGTCGCTTGCTCGCTGAGCATGGCGGAAGCGGCCAGGGATTGCTCCACCAGCGAGGCATTTTGTTGTGTCGTGATGTCGATTTGGCTGATGGCGGTGTTGATCTGACTGATGCCATCGGCCTGTTCGGTACTGGCCTGGTTAATCTGTGACAGCACTTCCTTCATGTTCACCACGTTGTTCATCATTTCCGACATCAGTTTGTTGGCATCCGCCACCATGTCACGGCCATCAACGATGCGCGTGGATGACTCCTCAATCAGATGACGAATCTCATGCGATGAGGTGGCGGTTTTCTGCGCCAGCGCACGCACTTCCTGCGCAACCACCGCAAAACCGCGACCGTGTTCCCCTGCTCGTGCCGCCTCAACAGCCGCATTGAGCGCCAGGATATTGGTCTGGAAAGCAATCGAATCTATCAGATTGATAATGTCTGCCATGCGGCCTGCGGAATCATGGATCTCAGCCATTTTGGTCGACACATTGTTCATCATGGTGGCATTCTGCCCCACGGCGCTTTCCGCCTTTTCAGACAGATCGGCAGCAAAGTGGGTGTTATTGCGCGTGTTGCTAATGGTGGCGGTAAATTCTTCAACCGATGCTGCCGTTTGCTCAACCGAACTGGCTTGTTCTTCAGTGCGCGCGGCCAAATCATGTGTACCCGACATAATTTCGCTGGCACCTCCTGAAATTTGCTCTGCGCTGATACGAATATGACTGACAATGGTCGACATTTTATCCTGCATCTGCTGAATAGCGTTTATTAACTGGCCCATTTCGTCTTTACGTTTTTCATAGAAATTCGTACTGAGATCGCCATCAGCAACGCGGCCTAAAAACGCAATCACATTTTTTAATGGCACCGTAATGGATTGGATAATAATCCAGCCAATCAATGCAGAAAGAATCACCGCCGCAATAAAGATCACCACCATTGAAATTTTAGTGGTGTGGTAGGAATCCATAAAATGTGTGTAGGATCCGTTCATCTGCTGCTCTTGCAGTGCAATAAAACGCTTCACTTCACCCGTGTATTCCTTTTGTTTACTCGCCAATGCTGTCAGATAATAATCCAGCGCTTTATTAGGGTCCTGACTCGCGAGTTGCATAAATTCATTGCGGCCCTCTAAATAAGCTTTGCGTTTATCATCCAAGATTTTGAGATAAGCAATGGAATCGTCATCTGTTGCCAGTGCATCCAGTTGACGATAAATCTCCGTAATTTGCCCGGTCGCCCCCTGAAGCTCATTCATGATGGTGCTGCGGCGCTCCGCATTGATTGGGCTGAGCAGCAAAGCCTGTCGCTGAATAGTGGTGTTAATCTCATCGATCAACTGATTGCCCAACGCAATGGTTGGGTAATCATCTTTCATCATGCCGTTGACGCCGGATTGTGCCATAAACAGCGAATTTAAACCCAGTACCGCAACCAAAAGCAGCATACCGATATTGATGAGTGAAGAAATAATGAGTTTGCTGCGCAATTTAATATTACGTGAAAATCCTTGAACTATGTCCATTTAGAAACCTCAATGATTTTTATTAGTGAGTCATGAAATCCAGGTGTTATTAAAACAAAGAAATGGAGACGCTCCGCGTTCTCATCGGCAGCATCCCTGCTGTTATCGTCAGCATGCTCACTAACCTTAATGCTTTTACTTAAATATAACTTACTCGTGAAAGACAATTCACTTCCTGTGGAATAGCGAAAATAGACAATTTGATCAGTTATATTAAATTGTTGGCAACAATAGTAACCTGAGTGATCAATGTGCTTTACTTATTAAACTGGCTTTGGGCAGGTTGATCTTAGGTTTGGATAAACGTAACGGCTTTTTAATGCAGCTTATGCAATTGCTGTTAACGTGCAATCATTAATAAGGCAAAATATTTTCTCTGCGGGCAGCCAGCAGGCCACCCAGAGAAAACGCTATACCACGCTTGATGCTTCACTTACCGCGAGCAAGTCTATCGATTCATTGGCCGCTTCAGGCAAGTCTGCAAGCAGCCTGTCAGCCATTTGCCCTTCCTGTTGCAAGATGCGCTGAAAAATACCCACGCCTTCACTGTCACCAGCCTGTCTGGCGGCAGCAATTAACGTGGTATAAGTGGCAAGTTTATAACTACAAAAGACATAGACGCTGACGGCCATCCGCGCGCCCTGCTCAACACGCAGCATATCGCTTGCGGCCTGCCCCACCACAGACAGGCGACCTAATGCCTCTTTTAATGCCGACCAACCCTCGTCATGGCATTTCAGAACGTCTTTCACTTGCAACTGCTGTGCGCGTGATTGCGCAAGATAATGCGCGATGTGACTCCCGATTGCAGAATCACTGTCGAGACGCTCCATCGCCTGTTTTAATAACATTTCACCGTGTTTCTCCATCGCGTGTGCATCACGTAGCCAATCCAGATAAACAGATTCCCTCGTCATTCATTCACTCCTGGTTGATGTGCTGTTAATGAACTACCTTTGGGGATGGTATGCAGTTGCTTAGCAAGCTAACCGATTCAACACCTTCGCTCATGGAATTATCTGGAAATAAGCGAAGCGTTAATTAACGACCTAACAATCACCTTAATTAAACGTAGCAAGTAAGCCCCCTGGCGCAAGCCGCTCAACTCAAAACTGAGAGGGATGATTAATATCACCACCTTACCGCTTCGCTTATATTTAACCGCACGCCACGCTTTACTCAACATCTAAAGTGCGCTAACAATCATCATTCATGTGAGTTTCATCTGCTTATAAACAAAAATCGACTTATCCTTAAACAATCAGTCTGCAAAATAATAAAACTTAAGATTAATTCTGACTTGATTATGGTAAAAACAACGCTACATTTATTTTTGCTTTATGTTGGTACAAATATAATGAGGAGAACGCATGACGGACCCTAACAAGCATCCTGAAGAGGAAGAGAAAAAGACGCAACGTCGTGGGGGCACAGGGAACTTCGCCGAGGACAAGGAGCGTGCCGCTGAAGCAGGCCGCAAAGGCGGTCAGGTAAGTGGCGGCAATTTTAAAAACGATCCGAACCGCGCCGTTGAAGCAGGCCGGAAGGGAGGAAAGATCAGCCGCCGGAAATAACACTATCATTAATTCAACACAGGGTTACGCTCGCTAGCCTTTATCACAACACTCTCCTGACGTGTATTAGCGCTTCGCTTAAATGCAAAAATTCGCTACGTCAGGAGGGTTATTTTCGCTGCTAACTACAAAAAATCGATCATTTCTTGATCAATCGCGCGGCATTTGCCGCTTCGCTTATACGGCATTTTTCCCTTATATATTAATGATCAATTTAGATTTTAAAATAAATAACTAAACACGAATTAACCAACATATTTGTACACGGAAATTTAAGTTGTACACCTTAGTAAAAATTAAAATCGGACGTGATTAAGTTAATTACAAAACTTGAATTTGACATGCCTCAGATGCAATTACCCTGTTGTTAATGGCTGTCCTGCTCAACATCAGGCAACAAAAAGGGCTGCTATTCTTTGAGAAATAGCAGCCCTGGTGAGTGAGTTAACTTAACGTGCTGGCATTTGCGCGGGTAACTTCAATTGCGCACGTGCTTTTGCCACTTCATCCGTTGTCACCGGTTTAGCCGCATTGCCCCAACTGTTACGCAGGTAAGTCGCCACTGCGGCCACCTGCTCGTCCGAGAGTTTCCACGCAAACGAAGGCATGGCACCACTGGTTGGATTTTCCGCTGTCACCGCGCCGCGCCCGCCCTGCAACACCGTCGTGATGATGGAAGAGGCATCATCCGCTAGCAGGCCAGGGTTATTTGCCAGGCTGGCGGCAAGGTTGGGGATCCCTTTGCCGTCGCTGTTATGGCAGGCAGTGCAGTTGGCTGAATAGACATTTTTACCCATCTTCATTTGCCCATTATCCATCGGTAACGGTTGCGGCAACGTCGTGGTCGATGCCGGCACTTGCTTGAGATACACCGTAATTGCGCGCAAATCAGCGTCGGTTAAGTGTTGTGTGGAGTTAGTCACAGCTTCCGCCATCGGGCCTGAAGCGACCGCCACATGGTTACTGCCGAGCTTGAGGTAATCCACCACCTGCTGCTCAGACCAACTTCCGATACCGGTGTGCGGGTTTGGTGTGATATCGGGGGCATGCCATTCACCCAGATTGCCGCCTTGCAGATAATCACTGCTGTCACCGCCAATCAGATTCTTCGCGGTATGGCAGGCAGCACAGTGTTCTGGCCCTTCCACCAAATAAGCGCCTCGGTTCCATTCAGCACTTTTACTGCTGTCTATCTGGAAACCTGCGTTGCGGAAAAACAGCAGGTTCCAGCCCATCATCGCCAGACGAATGTTATACGGGAAGCCCAGGTTGGTTTCCGGCACCTGATAGTGAATCGGCTTTACCGAGCGCAGGTACATCCAGAGATCATGCATGTCCTGATCCGTCAGCTTCACATAAGCGTTGTAGGGCATCGCAGGATAAAGGTGCTCCCCTTCTTTACCCTTACCGTGACGCACTGCGCGGAAGAAATCACGCTCCGTCCAGCTACCGATGCCGGTTTCGCTATCCGGCGTGATGTTGCTGGCATAAATGCCGCCGAAGGGGGTGCTGATCGAGTAGCCCCCGGCCAGCGGCAGTTTGCTTTCCGGCATGGTATGACAAGCCGTGCAGTCACTGGCAATCGCCACATAACGTCCACGTTCAATCGCGGCACTGTCTGCCGCAGTTGGCGGTTGGCTGGTGAGTACGTTGTTGCTGGCGACATCATCCGCAGAGGTGTCGCCGTTCATCCACAGCATGCCCGCTGCCACGGCCGCAGCGATCACCGCTACGCCCGCAATCAGTTTGGTTTTCTTCATCTCACACCTTCACCAACGGACCTGGGTTCTTCAGGTACTGTTCAATAATGGCTTTCGCCGTCCACAGACTCAGCGCCCCAATGGTGCCTGTTGGGTTATAACCGGCGTTGTTTGGGAAAGAGGAAGCCCCCAGTACAAACACGTTGTGTGCATCCCAGCACTGTTGGTAGCGGTTAAGCACCGAGGTTTTTGGATCGCTGCCCATGACCGCTCCGCCAATGGTGTGGTCGCTGGCAAAGTTGTACGGTGAGTACGCGCCCGAGGCAGAGTTAGTGCCAATGACGATTTCAGCGCCCATGGCCTTACCGATCTCCACACTCTTCTCTTCGATAAATTTCGCCGAGCGGCGGTCATTGTCGTTGTAGTCAAAAGTGACACGCAACAATGCATTGCCGTTGTCATCTTTGTACTCAGGATCGAGGTCAAGATAGTAATCTTCGTGCGAGAAGCTGGTGCCCTGGCCGAAGATAAAGGTCGTGTTTTGGAACGCGTGGGTATAAGCCTTCTTCCAATCTTTACCCCAGCGTGGCGAGCCCGGTGGCAGTGCATCGGCATTGCCGATAGGACGCGCGCCACGCGCCACCACCAGAATCCCTGCGCCACCGATAAAGCCCAGACCGGTATGGTCAAAGTTATCGCCGTTCCAGTCGTCCACCTGCGAAGAGAGGGCTCCGGCACCGATATACTGATTCAGATTTTCATCTTTGAAGTGGATCGCTGCACCCGATACCGTCTGGAAGCTATAGGCACGCCCTACCACGCCGGTTTTGGTCACCGGGTTGTAAGGCACGCCAATTTTGGACAGCAGCAGCAGGCGCACGTTTTGCATCTGGAAGGCGGACAAGATCACGATGTCTGCAGGCTGTACCCACTCTTTCTTGTTCTTATCGAGGTAGGTCACGCCGGTGGCGGTTTTACCATCCTCCGCTTTATTGACGCGAACCACCGCGGAGTCCGTTAACACCGTGAAGTTCTCACGTTGCATTAACGCTGGGATGACACAGGCGTTAGGACTGGATTTTGAGAAGTTACCGCAGCCGTAATAGAGGCAGTAACCGCAATAGGTGCAAGGCCCCATACGCACACCCAGTGGGTTAACGTAAGCGCGTGACGCCTGGCCAGCGGGAACCATGAAGGGTTTCAAGCCGATCTTCTTCGCGCCTTCGGCAAAAATATCCGTCAGACGCATACTCTCCAGTGCAGGCAAAGGGTATTCGCTTGAACGGTTACCCTCGTAAGGGTTGCCGCCTTCAATGACTTCGCCGTTCAGCTTACCGGCCTTGCCTGACACGCCGGCGATCTTTTCAAAGCGATCGTAAAACGGTTCCAGCTCGTCGTAAGTCACTCCCCAGTCTTGCAGAATCACCCCTTTGGCAATCTGCTGCTTTCCGTAACGCTTCACTGTCTGGCTGTAAGGTTCGAAATCGAACGGCGTAAAACGCCATGCCATCCCAGCCCAGTGAGTGCCCGAGCCTCCCACGTTGTAACCCAGTTCATTCAGGTTCCACTCGCGCGTTGGCAGGGCGGTTTGCGTGTTGTTATTACGGAAAGTGGTGGTTTCGACGGCGGGCGGCAGCAGCATACTGCGGCGCGTATCCCAACGCAGTTCATCGGTATCGACCGAGGGGGGAAAATCTGTCGCGGTTTCAAACCACGGGCCACGTTCAATGGCAACGACATTCAGACCTGCGCGGGTCAGCTCTTCGGCGATCAAAGAGCCGCACCACCCCAGGCCGACGATGGCGACATCAGCTTTTGGACGGACGTTATTCATAGTTTATTGCTCAGCAAACAAATTAAAGGGTGTTATCAATCAGGCTGGTAGGAATGATGTTGAGCTTCTGTCCTTTTTTCGGCAGCAGATCGCGGAAGTCGTAGCGAGCGCCAGGGAAGCCAATCATTTTCCAACTGGTCATGTCTTTGTTGCCGCCATAAATCGGGTCAGACAGGAAGCCTTCACGCACGTTCTGCAGCAGCAGTTCAAAGAACACTTTGGTTTCAACTTCCTCACCGAGATCGAGGCTGTTCTGTTCCATTGCGGTCAGCACCTGATCCTGCTGATCACCACTGAGTGAGAGGAAGTCTTTGCCATATTGTTGCTGGAGGGCTTTATCCAGCGCAGCAATGCCCAGACGATAGCGTTGTGCAGGCGTCAGCGGAGATTGCGGCCCCTGCTCAGCGGTGCCTTTGACGAATTTGCCTAAACGGTAGATCGCCACTGCGTTGCCGTAATCGCCCGCGAGTTGCCGATCGATAAAAATGGCGCACCCTGCCTCTTTGCCACTCAGGCTGGTTTCATCGGCTGGAATAAACCGTTCAGCGATGGCGCCTACCGTGTCAAATTCATGCTGAGTGAGATATTGCAGCCCCCCTTTTCTCGGCGGTGCGGGCGGCGTTTGGATTTTGCCGGGTTCCCAGGGCTGGCCACCCGTCACCACATCGGCTTGTGCCAATGTCGGGATCGTGGAAGCCACTCCCAATGCGGTGATGGAAGTGAGAAATTCTCTGCGTTTCATGTTTTCCCTGCTTTCACATTGCAAACCAGGTCAAATAACAGACGTATTTGTGCCTGGCATTGAGCCATATAAATAAGGTTTATTGGATAAATACTGACGTTGCCCTGTGGGCTTTTATTAGATAAATACTGAGGTAAGTTTTTACATTCAAATTACGTAATTAATTAAATATTAACAACGCAGCAAAGAGTAATGACTCCCCCTTCGCTTTGAAAGGTTTTTTTTGATGGTTTCCCATCATTGAAGTTTTTAATAAGCCGCGCTGGAAGATGTAGAGTATGGTTTCGCACCGCAACATTTAACATCTTGCCAGTCACGAGATGTTGCGCATAATACGGCGAAAATAGACGCCCAGTTGTGACCTGAAGCGCACTCTGCGTTGTTGAAATATTGGACATGAATTTTACTGGGGCATTGAAGCATCATGAAAAAACTCACCCTGATTAAAGTGGCTGAACTGGCCGGGGTTGGGATCGCAACGGTTGACCGCGTACTGAATGAGCGTGGCGGCGTTCGTCCTGAAACGGTGCGCAAAGTCTTGCGTGCCGCACGTCAGGCTGGGTTGCAGCGTTTACTGCCGGATGATACACAGCACCCCTGGCAGATTGAGGTATTCCTGAGCAGTAATGGCACCTGGTTTTTTCAGCAATTAGCCGATGAATTTGCCAACATTGCCGATCGACTGGGTTATCGTAAAATAAAATTATTTCGTACATTGGTGACGGAAAATCCACCGGAAAAACTGGCGGAAAAGATAAAAAAAAGCGGTGAGTTGCGCGACGGTATTATTGTTTATGGGCATGACTATCCCGTTATTCATGACGCCTTATCCTGGTGTAAAGATAAAGGTGTCCCGGTGGTTTCGCTGGTTTCAGATTTACCCAATTCACATCGATTCTGTCATGTTGGAATAAATCAATATCAGGCAGGACGTACCGCAGGCTTATTAATGAGCCAGACTATGCCTCACAAGGGGGATGTGATCATGGTTAGCGGGCGTTTTGATTTCAGCGCACATATCCAACGTATTTCAGGTTTTCGTGATGCCATCACCCAACGTGCTCCCTGGTTACAGTTGCGTGAAGTATTAGCGGGGGAAGATGAACGGCACAAAATCCGTTCGCTGCTGAATCACACGTTACAGCAATCAAGCAATGTGGTCGGTTTGTATAACTCTGGCGACAACAACAGCGATATCAGTGCTGTATTGCAGCAACACCAGTTGCTCGGCCGCTGCTGCTACATCACACACGAATTGTATGATGTGACGAAAGACCTGCTGCAAACTGGCGCGCTCTCCTACACGCTGGATCAGAATGCCCGCCAGCATGCCGTGCTGGCCACTGACCTGTTGATAAGACATCTGGAACAGGGATTTGAACCCGATCTGTATCGGGACGGCCGCGTTGAACTGCGAATTGTGACAGCAGAGAATATGGATTAGCCAGGGAGGCTGTGTGCCTGTGAGCCAGGGAGCCAGTGAACCAGTGAGCCAGTGAGCCAGTGAGCCAGTGAGCCAGTGAGCCAGTGAGCAAGTGAGCAAGTGAGCAAGTGAGCAAGTGAGCCTGCGATAATGACGCAAAATAAGGATGGAGAGAAAAGAGAATAAGCGAACCGCAACAATTAAATATTCACTTGCGCAGCATGATTATTCTGCACATAGCGGAGATAGCGGTTTACACTGGCACACCACGATTCAGGAAGAAGAGGTCATTGTGCTGTCGAAGATCCCCGATTATGAAACCGATCGCGAAGGCTATCTGGAGTTCATGACCCGCAGCAATGCGCTGCGCATGGAGCTACTGATCTTGTCGGAAAAGTTTGTTGAGGTGCACGGCTCCTATGAAGCAGGCATGGCGGAACTGGGAGAATGGCTACTGAACTATGCGGATAACGCCATGATTCAGAAGTTAAGTTCTGGACCCATCAGCAAAGAATGGTTGTTTGATGAGTTGAAAAGACGTCATAAGTAGCTGTCAGGCTCAACTGCTGCAATTCAGCATCGCACCCGCACCGGCTCAGCCTGATGATGTATTAGCGACTTATCTGCGCACTGACCAACGCGATACCAAGTGATCGCCGCGCTAGCTCAGGTCAGTAGCAACATTGGCGCCACTCTGAAGCAATATGGCGCGTTACAGACAATCCCTGCCGATCAAAAACCAGCCGTGCGTAATGAGATGTATCTGGCAGCTGAAACCATTAAACGCCCGCAAGCCGACCGCTCACTAATTTTACCGTCTGCCACGCAGCAAAATCTGCAGGTGCTGAAGACCGCACTCAATAGCGCAACGCAGTTTATTCCGACCTGGGTCAAACACTGGCTTTGAGATCAGGCACCATGGTGGGCTGGCGTCGCATTGTCACCACGTTGGGTGAAAAGATTGGTAAGAGCCAGTTTAACTACGCGCAAGGCATAAGTGCGCAGATGGTGGCGATGGGCACCAATGGCGCAGCGGATGCCTTTGGTTTGCCGTTCTCAACCACCCACGTGCTCTCCTCATGGATTGCTGGCACCATGGTCGCCAATCGCAGCGGCTTACAGTTCAGCACACTGCGACTCAATCTGCTGCAACGGGTGCCGTATGAAGCCGCAGAAGGCGAGCAGATTTCACTGCCTTCCCGCATTCATCATAAAAATTATGCCCGTCATCCGGTGCCAGAGAGCATGATCGTGCCCGATAGCTACTGAACTATACTTTGACCAGTTGATGATCATCAGGAGGGGTTATGGCAGGCGGCTGGTCTGAAGATGGTGCAGTGCAAAAGCAAATTGATGCGACCGTAGATGATGCGATTGCGCGTGCCAGAAGTCACCTCAACCAGGGTGAAAGTGCAGAGTATTGCGACGAGTGCGGGGAGCCAATTCCCGCAGCGCGTCGCAGCGCATTGCCTGGGGTGCGTTACTGCGTGAAGTGCCAGAGTGCGTTAGATAAGCAAGAAGCCAGCCACAGCGGGTACAACCGCCGTGGCAGCAAGGATAGCCAGTTGCGTTAGCGCACAATATTATTCACTAACAGCGCCGTCACCTCAGAACTATGTCGCGTTTTATCCAGCGATTTAGTGAAGGTTACAGTAGCGTACTTTCCTGCTAACTCCCTTGCCATTGCCTGAGCAGTACTCAGGGGATGAATTACATCCATTTGTGTACCCGCCACCGCAACAGGGATTTGGGCATCCTTGATCATCCGGGCATCATAGCCAGGATGACAGCTGGCGATATGCCGCAATAAATGCAGCGTTGGTTCAGCCGGCAGAGCAAACGTCTTCATGAGTGAATGGGCATTATCCGGTGATTGTTGCTCAATCGACTGATAGGTTGCTGATTCAGCAAAAGCACGCTGACGCTCCTCCTTCCCGTAGAGTTGCCAGTAATCAGCCAGCACGCTGTAAACATTCATATTCAGCGGGCTGCGTTGCTGATGCCACGCTGGTCGATTTAACGAGAGAGATTTAGCACGGTTCGGTTGTCGGCTGGCTGGCATCCGACCCGGTATTCAAAAGGTTACCGTCATCACAGACCGCAGCCTGGCAACAATTTCAGAACGACCTGATAAATGTTGAACCCAGCGAAAGCATAGCCTGTGTGGAGTCGTTCTTCAGAGCCCTCACCTCTCAGCGCTGGGTGCTCCCTCTTTTTCATCACTGGCTGGAACTCAAGAGTGAGAAATCCTTCGGCTGGCGTGACGTCAACACGCTTGGCTGGCCTGATTTCAGCCAGCTGTGGCTGGATTAGTGCGTTGATGGGATTGAGAAAGGGCTATTGCCATCCCCGTTTTTCAGAGCAATATCATCTTCGCAGGCGATGTTCTGAACTGATGAAAGCATGGCAGTAGAATGAGTCCGCTACCGAACATCCGTTCTTCGCAGATTTAATTGCCAGCTTGATTGTCAGCTTTGTGGTGTGGCTTCAACGGGTCGATGCAACGCTCTCCTTGATCAAGGGGACGTTGTTATAGAAGTCCGCCAGGTGGTAATTAATCACGGACATCCTAAATCAGGATGTTATCGTTTTTTAATCACGAGCCTGATTAAGATTACAGATAGTACAACAGAAATAGCAATGTTCACTGCCATCATAAAATCGATAACCGATTCTGAGCCTGTTATATTTAGGTCATGCGCCAGGCTGTAGAACACTGTAGTGGGGATTAGAACAGCGATCCCTTTAGAAATAGCCACACAACAACCGATAAAGAACAAGCCGAGCAAAAGAAATTTCATCATTAGTACACCTTCACCGTCCCGTAAGCCATCAGGCTACTGCCCGGAATCTTTAAGGTTGGGCCATCGCGTAAAAGCCTGTCGCGCATATAATTGAACTGAACAGGATGTGCTAACGTAATACAGCCTTCACTGATGCTTAATGGGCCAATGGGATGCAAACGAAACTGGCCTCGCTTTACACCGTTTATAAACGTGATGTCATCAATTTTTCCGTCATCACGATAGAGTGCAAAGCATGTTGATCGGTCCGTACCATAAACTTCCTTGAGAAAACGCTCTCTAAATGGCCCCAGCCTGCCACCTGTTGGCCGCTCAACAATATAGTAGCGCCCACGCCAAGTGGGCCGATATCAGCAACGGCAGTCATATCGGGATTATTTCGCCCCTTATCTTGACCGGAAAATGCAGGAAAGCTCCCTATTCCAGGGCAGTTTAAGTTGGTCATCTCACGACGATTTAACAACAGATAACAGCTGAATGGCATAACGCTTCCCTTTGTCAAATACGACCATTCTAGATCCAATCAATAGTCAGGTGTTTAGGAATATGGCTTAAAGTTAAGCAAGGGTGCTTTATCGGACAGCGATATTTTTTGCTTAAGTGGAGCGTTTTTAATTATTATAATCAAACGGTTACACCAGTTGGCCCCACCAGACAAACCTGAGACACGCCTTCGCGATTCAACGGAATTTACTGTTGCTGCCAGTTCTCCTAGTCGGGTAGGCAGGCAGACGCCCCCGCTACACCGGCAAACCGAAGAGGCCAGAAAAATTTCTAAGATGAATGAAAGCTAAGTGCCAGAAGCGGACTTCGAAACATCACTGTTTAATAAGAAAGTAACAGGTCATAACGTATGTCCTTCATTGCCGACCTTCCATCAATTCAAGCGTCTGCCCGTCGGGGCTTTGTACATATATAACTCTGGTTCCCTTCATGGGTCCTGACGAGACTGTCTGAGGTGTCCCTGGCGTCTTCCAGCCATAGTCCGATATTTTGCTCAGGAGCGTATCAAGATTCTCGACCATAAACGCAAGATGCGCGTAGCCCGGGATGTAGGGGGCTGAAGGCGCTTCTGGCTGTTCAATATTATTGTATTGCAGTAATTCAATTTTCATACCAGCCAGTTCAAGCAAAGCCATTCGTACATCAGCTCCCCTGGCGCCTGTTACTTCATCAATAATAGGGCCAGACATTTTCCCTTCGCGTAATACTTCTCCTCCAAGAATATGGGTCCAGAAGAATAATGAATCTTCAATATTTTTGACTGAAAAACCAACATGAATAACACTTAAGATCATGAGATTACCTGCTGACTTTTAAAGTTGAGTATCTAAATAATTAAAATTCCTGCTTTATTTCTTAGCGATTAGTGCGCTGGGATTTATTCAGAAAAGAAACGTAAGTATATGCGGTCTGAGTAATGTAGTTACGATTCATCCACAGCAACAGCTATACTGGATACCTACACCTTGTTGATAGATACGCGACTGCGTTACAAGTGTTTATATATTTTAGAGAAACTGCGAATGTCCGCTTCTCGCTCTTATCAGACGAACAAGCCCTTTTGAATATGCCTTTTGGTTGAGAAACATGTTTTAGGTTAAGAGGATATCTTTTTCATTCCTGCAGTTATGCCGTCGAGACCGACGATAGCAGAGAATCTTCAGCTTCATATCCGCGCGGCAGACCGGTACTGTGCTACTTGAAGATGCGACGAGCTTTAACGATCATCCGTATCGAGATTCAGGAACAACCAGAGTAAGTCAGATATTTATAGTTAAAGTAAGGCAGACGACTGGCTCAGACAACTCCATGAGCAGGGCCATATCAGAGCGGCCCGTTTCTATGCCTAAATAATTTTATACATCGGTAGGTGGATATAAACCCCTGCGACTCACCTTTGCAGATTAACTGAATTTCAGGAAACTGCCGGCATCGGATAAACAGGGTGTCAGATACGACCAGTACCACTGAGAACAGACAGATTTATATTTAAGCACAGCGCCAGTGTGTAAGCGGCTGCATTTTTACGCTTCGGTCATTATCCAGCCCCCGCAGAAAATAACCGAAGGTATTGAATGCATGTTGATATTATTCGTAGAGAACTCATTGGAAAAAAAACATTCCGAACATGCCATGGCTTTGCTGCACCTGAACAGGATCAAGCAGTCTGCTGGCGGGCACGCCTTTCCGGAATCGAATGCGCAGCGCATGCACCGTGCTTCTGATAGTACGCGTTACTTGCTCTGACCCGGGTACAGGTTAGAGTGAGAGATATTTTCTCAGGATGGAAGACGCAACTTCAATATATCAGAAAAATATCAGCCACTTATAATAAAACGGAAAGATTCAATTTATTTACCCTTATTAATCCATAGCCGATAACTATGCATCTCATTTAAATTCCGCCCCGCCATTTGCTATAATAATAAGGTGGTTAAATTTATTCTCATTCATTTTTAAGCGAGGTGTAAACGTGTTGTACAGCGAAGACATGACCGGTCACGCAGTTATTGGTGAAGCAGCAGTCAATCTTGCCGTGCGTGAAGAGGAAATATCCGTTGATGCTCTCCTGACTGAGCTGAACATTATGCTTAAAGCAGAGAAAACCAGCAGCCGCAGCCGGCGCATCAGCGATGCCATCAGCTGGCTGCGCAACTTCCGGACCGTCGGTGCGCGCGGGGGCGCCGGTAAGAAATGGATGCTGTCTGATGCAGACAGCCACAGTGCCGGCGGCGAGGCCCCCATTCGCCTGCAGGCTGATGATGAAGATGAAATGAGATAACCACAACCTTCAGGAGCGGGCGCTTAGCGTCCGCATTCATCTGACTTCGTAAGATGACAGCCTGCGCGCGCCATCATTAACGAAGCGCACCCCAGCGCCTTTTAACCTATAATTTCTCTGTCATCGGGTACGTTCTGCAGATGCAGAGCTCCCGGCCACACAATAACAATCCGCAACACCACTTTTACCGCCGTCATCCGCTCAGGATGCTCCGGCAGGGACCTTCACAGCATGAAAAATACCAACTCAGTGACCACAATCCGCGCCCGCCTGCAGAACAGCGGCGACGCGCTGGCGGCTGAAAGACAGAAGCTTGAAGAGGCAATACAGGCGATTCTGGCCTCAGGCGGACAGCTGACCAACAAAACGCTCATCATCCACGTCATTCACGACCTTGAGCAGGAGCGTGACGC
>NZ_JZRD01000011.1:0-78774 GCF_000963995.1 Pantoea sp. SM3 | reverse complement strand
CCTGCCTATCCTGGCGAATAATCATCCGGAAAATACCGGAATAATCCTTCTGTCAGGATTTCGTAAAAAAAGGAGAGGATTCCTGGTCGTATGGATAATATGCCCGTTAGGCTGTTTGTCTGATTTGACTTAGCAGAATAAAAATAAATGAAGTGCCTGCTGTTAATTATCCCGTAGACAATTCATGACGCATTGAACTATAAGGTTAATGTTAAGATAATGTAATGAATTGGGGCGAGCCCCGGTATTTTTTATTCTGAGGGTCCGTTGTGATCCGCCAGTCGGAAAGGAGTGTCTTCTGGGAAATCAACTTTTGTACCGGCCCGTTGCGGTCGGTTCCGACGTCCGCGAGCTCAGGCTTGCTGCTGGCCTGTCGCAGGAGGCCGCCGCAGAGCGATTTGAGCTCAGCCTGCGCGTCTGGCAGATGAAGGAGGCGGCAAAAAATCCCGCCCCCCTCAGCCAGGGGGAGTATGAACTCCTGCTGCTGCTCGCCGGGCGTCATCCGCATTATGCCCTTGTGCCGCAAAAGAAAAAGTAGCAGGCTCTGTCCGCTGACTGCTCGCTGAAGTTCAGTCGGGCGCGGCCGATAAGAGGATAAGGACATGAGCGGTAAATACTACTACGCGGTGCGGCGCGGACGCACCGCGCTCCAGGAAGTGCATTGCGCGGGGTGTTGAACTGGCTGAGGCCGGCGGAGTCCGCTTTATTGGCACGTTTTACTCGCTCAGGCATGCGCTTCAGTCCGCGCGCCTGCGGCACCCCGACTGCGTTATCTGCCTGCGGTGCGCCGCACTGCAGCGCTGAACGCGGCCAGGAATGGTCCTGAAATGACGTTTTTGTGACACCGGTACAGCCGGGCGTCACTGTTATCCCTGACCCTGCCCGCGGCGGGGTCAGCTTACGGGCCTTTCTTCCGGCGGCGGGGCCGCAGGTATTTCTGCGGCCCCGTCTGATTGAACGTGTCCCCTTTTTGCTGTGTCATGCCGGCCACAGCTCATTCGACCTCTGGGGGGACAAACCCTGAAACGCCCGACATCAGACCACGAGGTTGCCCGCCTCGCGGCGCTGGCATCCTATCAGCAGGCGAATGCGCTGCCGGAAAACGCGCTGGACCGCTTCACCACGCTCGCCGCGCGCCTTTTTCGCGTACCCACCGCCTTCGTTTCACTGATTGATGACCAGCGGCAGCTTTTTGCATCCCGCTACGGGCTTAACATTACCGGCACTGCCCGTAGCGTCGCCTTCTGCGACCACACGCTGGCGCAGGGCGAGATCCTCTGCGTGCCCGACGCTCTGGACGATCCGCGCTTTCGCGACAGCCCGCTGGTGCACGGCTACCCACACATTCGCTTCTACGCGGGGATCCCACTGACTACCCCGGACGGGCACCATATCGGTACCGTATGCCTGACCGACACGCAGCCGCGCCCGCCGCTCACGGACGCGGATCGGCAACATTTGACCGACATTGCTGCGCTGGTAATGGACCGGATGGAAGTCCACCGGCTTGAACTGCTGCGCCACGCCAGCCAGCAGCGGCTGGAGTCCATCTCGGCCACTTCCCCGGACGCCATCATCTGCACCGACCTGCGCCAGGGCATCACCTTCTGGAATCCGGCTGCCACCGCGATGTTCGGTTACGGGCCGGAGGAGATGGCGGGTCAGTATGTAGCCGGGCTTATTCCCGAGCGCTGCCAGACCGACTACCGCAACGAGCTGGAGCGCCTGACGGCCGACGAGGCGGCGATTTCGCAGCCGCGCACGCTGCAGATATGGGGGCTCAGGCGGGACGGCCGGGAATTTCCGGCCGACGTATCGTTCTCAGGCTGGCGGGAGGGCGGAGAACGCCTGGTGGGGATGATCATCCGCGACGTTACCGCCCGGCATGAGAGCGAGGCCCGTCTCTGCGAACTCGCCTCACTGGACATGCTGACACGCCTGGCCAGCCGCGGTGCGTTTATGCAGCAGCTGGGGCAGCTGACGGAGGCCGACGTGCCTTATACCCTGCTGATGATCGATCTGGACGGCTTCAAGGAAGTCAATGACACGCTCGGGCACGCCGCCGGCGACGCGCTGCTCTGTCACGTAGCGGAGCAGATCCGGCAGACGTGCCCCGGAGCGGTTACCGCCGCCCGGCTCGGCGGCGACGAGTTTATCATCCTGCTGCCGGGCGGAAGTAGCGGTGCCGGACTGACGGCAGATCGCCTGATTGCCGCGGTGCAGAGGCCTTTCAGTTACCACGGCTCACCTGTGGTGGTCGGCGCCAGCACAGGTATTGCTGCCTATCCTGAACACGGAGAGGACACGTCGGCCGTGATGTCGGCGGCGGACCTGGCGCTCTACCGGGCAAAGGCGTCGGGTAAGGGCTGCAGCGTCCTGTTCCGGCCTGAATTCCTGGCGGCGGAGCAGCGCCGCCGGCGCTTTGAGCGCGAGCTGGAAACCGCGGTTCGCCAGCAGCAATTCATTCTGCACTACCAGCCGCGTTATGACGCTGTTACCGGCCGCCTGCTCGGCTGCGAGGCACTGGTGCGCTGGCAGCATCCTGCCCGCGGCCTGCTGCTGCCCGCTGATTTTATTGAGATGCTGGTGAAAAGCCCGCTGTCCGTTACGCTCGGTGAATGGATTATCCGCACCGCACTGGCGCAGGTCCGCCAGTGGCAGGTCCGCTGCCCGGAGCTTCGGGTCAGCATTAACCTGTTCCCGCGACAGCTTTCCGACCCCGGGCTGGAAAGCGTGCTGCGGGAGTCGGCAGCCGGCGACGCAGTCTTTGTGGACCTGGAGGTTGATGAGCCGCTGCTGGCGGAGCTCGTTCAGGATGCTCCGGCGCAGTTCGCAGCCATCCAGCTCACGGGGGCCGCATTTGTTATAGATCATTACGGCCGTACGCTGGGCGCCATCAGCCTGCTGCGACACGGCTTCGTCAGCGGCTTCAAGATTGACAAGTCGCTGACTCTTGAGCTCGATACCAACATGCGCGTGCGTATGATGTTCAGGGCCATCGCGGGGCTGGGGAAAAGCCTCGGGCTCAGCGTGGCGGCGGAGGGGGTGGAGGATGTGGGGCAAAGGGCCTCCGTGACTGGCGCTCAGTGCGACATCATGCAGGGCAACGGGCTGTGCAGGCCCCTGACAGCAGCGGCCTTTGAAGCTCTGCTTGCCGCGGAAAACGCCAGCATGACAATCATGGACAAATGACTAATCGGGGGAGTTACCGTCGCTGCGCATCAGAGGTGAGAAACAAAATGGAAAAAGGAAACAACCGTTCTTTACATTCTACAAATAAAATCGGTCCAATATTAGTGTCGTCTGCAGCCGTACGGGAAGGGTCATAGTAAAGAAGGGTTCTGATCATGAGGCTGCGAGCAGTGTATGGCCGACATTTATGACAGGCGCCCACTGGTATTATCTCCTGGCGCCGTTCGTGAGGAGCTGAATCCGGAGACGTCGCGCGGCCGGGCAGAAGAAATCGCGCATGACGCAGCCTGACTGAAAAGGCGTTCATGTGGCAGACGGTTAGCAGAAAGGCAGGTCATCTTCATCAGGGCAGGGACCTGATTTAGCCAATCCCTGACGGTTAGGGCTGACCTGCTGAGGCTATCGAAGACGAAAGCTGTGCCGGGCGTTTCACTATGATTCTTTATCCAGTTACTGATCTGGCTCGTCGCGGAGCTGTTCAATGGCGAACAGCAAAGAAGGGGAACATTCTTCTCTGTTTTTACTTAAAGAGCTGCATCAGCTCGATGGCCAGTCGCTCACGATTTAATTCCCCGCTCTCGTTGGCGAGCCTGAGGCAGCACATGCCGGCCGCGAAACAGGCATCATAAAAATTTCCTCAACGGTTTCATATTCATGGATTCTCATCAGAACTCCAGCTGATGCCGTGTCAGGTAATGAAATGCAGGCTTTTAAGGAAACTGTTGTCTCAAGCGAGGCGACCCGCAGCCTGAGAGGGATTAAGCTCAGGGTAACTCCGCGGCGAGCATGGTGAGTATGCATTCTGCTCAGTTTAATGTTGTTAAAGGGCGAATGAAGCCCGTAAATTGCCCTGATACCGTTGTACGGATGGGCGCGCAAGCTATCCGCACTCTGCAGGGAAATCCTCCGCCAGCAGGTGGTGTAGCAGCGCGTCGTTACCGGGCACTGGCACCCTACGCCAGCCCGATCGCTTCAGTATGGCATCCAGCGCAGGCAATTCGCCGGTGAGTCGTGCAGACAGCGGTGCTGTCTGTCGGCCATGCTCATCAAATCCCTTGTCCAGCGCGCTGCGGCAAAGATACACGCCGGACACCGTCGGGCTGAGCCGTAGCTGGTGCCGGCCGCACCATTCGCGCCCGGCCAGCACCATATAAATCCAGCCTGTTAGCTTTACCGCCTGCAGCGCGTGCTGCAGGCGGTAAAGGTCGTTTTGTGCTCCCAGGTTGCCGCTTCCCGCGCGCCAGAGGTAGTCCAGCTTGCCGGGCAGGTCAGCCTGCAGCCCTTTTCCGCGTCCTTCTTTCAGCAACCAGCTGATATCGCCGGCCAGCCCCCTGGAAAAGCGTCGCTGCTTCTCAGCCACAGCCAGCCATCTGACCAGAAAAAGATTATCCTGCGCGGCTGAACTACTGAGCCCGTCGCGGCGGGCCATATGCAGAGCAACCAGCCCGCACCAGGCAAGATGACTGACCCCGAGGTTACCGTTGTCCATGGGTATTCCTTTAATGCAGTTCCTCCCGCAAACGGAGGCACCTGAAAAAACCAATGTAAGACATCATTCATGTTCAGGTAAATGAACCGGGCGTAAGGCACCTTCAGCTTTAGAGGCGGGCTGAAGCCAGTAGCAGCGCGCCCGGCACGAATCATAATTCTCTGTATCAATATCCGGCGCGGCTGTCAGTTACCGGTCTCCTGAATAAAGGGAATAGGGTCAACTTTTCGCGCTTACAGGTCGCGTAAAGATGCCATTGCAACAGCACCAGATGCTCCCGGGAAATGTCATCTCCCTAGATAGCAATAACCTGACAGGCTATCGGAATAATTCTGGCTCTGCAGAAAGGAGCGTCATCCCCTGCAGACGGCCGATGAGGACATAAGATAGTTACAATCGGCGGCGGAGCCCCTCCAACCTTTTGCCAGCCTCAGGCGCCATGAACATCACCAGATATGGTGCGGCAACGGCATCAGTGCAGCGATGCCGAAACACTTACACTAGAGCCTGGGCGCGGTGGGGCTGTTATGCAGACCAATGAGAAGCGGCATTTAGTCAGCAATTCTGTTGCGCTGGCAGCCGTTACCTGTTCCTGAGATGGGTCATGGCCTTTTTTGCGAAGCAGTTGTAAAAAGTTGCGGTGCCGGGTGCCTCCCGGTGATTCAGAGAGACTACCACCTGAATCGCCCCTGTATTCCTGCTGTACTTGTGTAGTCTGGCCCCGTCGCTAGAGGGATTCACCGCACATTGAGCATAGCACCTGCTGCGATTTAAACTTTCGTAACGTTAATATTTAGTCTGTATCCTCTTTACGCCAGTACCTATCACAGAGCCGAAAGATAAAGCGGCAGACTTTCAGTTATCTGAAAAATGGAAGGTGCTTTGCGCAATACCTTAACGAGGTTCATATTTAATGCCAGTAATACGGAGAAGGTATGAGCTGAACTGAATATATTGAGGTCTGAAGACAGCCAGACAGTGGCAATTTACGCACAGGACCGAATGGGAAGCGGTAAGCACGATGCCACTTGAAGCCATTTCCATTCACTATTTATGCAAGGTAATGCTGCAATACGCTACTACAGGATAATCCACTGGCTTGCGCTGCCAGAAGGGCGTAGGGAGCGTAAATTTACCTTTTTCGCGGTGAAGTCAAAAACCGGGCCAGCGCCCGGTAAAAGATGCAATTTTCCATTGCACCCAGGTCCGGAACTGCTCCAGACCCCCGATAACCTAGATCGTCTTCAAGACATGTCAAAAAATATCTGCAAAATCATCTTTTTGATTTAGAGGCCGTAAGTGAAGTTCCATGGACTAAAAAACGAGATTGTGCACGAAGCCAAGGTTACTAGGGAGCCTGCTATGTGGACTGACATCACAGGACGTGAGCCTTCGCTTTTCCAGCCTATTATTTACCTAACGGCATTCTGGACATGGAGGCGACCTGCCTCGGGAATAGGCGAGGGGGGCAGTATCATGCGGGAGTGCGCAACAATAAGGTCTTTAATCCTGTGATCCCCTCACTGGAAGCCGGTCATCGCTTCTCTCTGAATGCTGAAAGAACTGGCTGAGCTGCAGCCTGGTCCTGAGTCACCGGAAGAGATATTTTCGCCCGAGGCTTGCTTGAGGTATTCTACTTAACATCAGGGCGTAACCCTCACCGCATTACGATATTCGTCAATCTTTCAGACTCAATTTATCAACATAATATCGCCATATTGCGGACATCTTTGCCGGGATCCCGGCATATATCATTGGACAGGTCTTTACAGCTAGTACTCTAACTTCCGGGGTCAGCGAGTGTCCTGCCCGTCAGGGTGAAACCATGGTGGAAAGCAATCGGCATGTACAGGATGAAATCAGCAGAAAACATCTGCTATTCAAAAAATTAGATCAATCTTTTAAATGGAATCCGGGACCTGAATCTTCTTCTACAGCTTAGGCAAGCCCGGGTTAAGCCTAAATCCTATGCTCTAATTCTGGCGATGAACTGTTATTTAACAATTAACGACAAAAGAGCGCATCAAATCCAGGTCACCGCTCTGGCTGTGTATTTTTCAATAGAGATGCTTGACATTAAAAAAGCGATTTTGTAAAAATTAAATTGCCTGGTGTGTTTCATTCGCTAGTCCAATCATTCATCTCGCATATCAGGCCGGAAGCCCCTGCTCAACCGTAGGGGCTTTTTGTTTGTATTAATTCTCCCAGAGCTCAACTGAGCATTCCACGATGCAATGCGTCAGGTTTTATTATTTTTATTATATGTTTTAGATTGTTATCAATGCGGCGAATCCCTCTAAGCGATGGGGCGACGGGGCGACAGCAATCACTCTCCTGAGTGGCAACAAGCACAATAGCGGATAAGACTGGCTGGGCTTACTCACCGGGAGGCACCCGGCGGCGCAGACATTTCAAAGTCGGAACAAATCCTCCTATATGGCTTGGCATGAGATAAGAGCCAGCGCAAGTTTGCGGATGAGGGAGGCTGTTCTTCGTCTACCGGAAGGCACCCCGCGTTCCGGCAACCTGCTATTAAAAATCATTGTATATATCAGCCTATGGGGAGGGGGTAAACAGCAGGACACGTGAAAGAATGAAGCGACACAGGTTGTGATGTTTCTTAGCCACGGGAGGCCTCCCGGCACCATAACTGTTACTGAATAATTGAAAAGCGCTGAATCGTCACCGAAAAGCTTCAGGGCGGCCGTGAGCATAATAAGGTTCCCGTAGCAGATTTATCACTAAATTACCAGAATTCTGCTGAATATGCAGTAAGCTCGAAATGTAAAGTAAAAATATAAATAAAGCGTCAAAACTAATTGACCGTTTTTATTAAATTACGTGGTCAGCACTACTGAACTGAGAAAAATTTATTTATTCAGGTGAGGTTATCCTAACTGCATTAGCACAAAATCTAACCTAGACTGTCCATTCCGTGGTACTATCTTCCCTTAACTTAATTTAGGTCTGTGTGATGAATTTTAAAATACATGATAAGCTCATTCATGAGGTAGAGTCCCCAGAAGGCCTTCTTTACAGAATGATAATTATTTACACCTGTTTTATGACTGCGTTCATAGCCATCCTTTTTTTGGTAATAGGTGACACAACAAAAATAAATTTTTATTTCTTTATAAACTCTTGCACTGTAACAGTAATGGTATGGTTTATTAGAAAGTCCTTCAATATATTGTCGAGAGATATACATCTGCTGGCTTTCAGGGTAAGCTTATTTTTTCTCCTGAATTCCGCCCTTGCGTCTATGGCTGGAGGCCTTAACTTGATTGATAGGGATACAGCATCTGTTATTGCCGCTCTTTTATATGTTCCAGCCATGCTGGTTATCATTTATTCGTTCAATAAATTCATAGACTATGTTAATCATAATTATAAATCCGCAGTCAGTCTGTCATTAACAGATGAACTGACCGGATTACCAAACAGACGACACCTCAATGTTAAACTTAGAGAGCTTGAAAGCAGGGCTGGTACAATTTGCATTGCAGACATTGACCATTTTAAAAAAATCAACGATACATACGGTCATGAGGCTGGAGATAAGGTGCTGAGAAACATGGGCCTGAGGCTGAGTTCGTTTGTGAAAGATGAAATTTTCATTTCAAGATCTGGGGGTGAAGAATTTGCTATTATTATTTTTGATAACACAAATGCTGAAGATGTTATCAGGAATATAAAAACTTCAGTCTCAGATGGTTGCAATGGGAGTATCGGGGTGACGTTAAGTATTGGAGTGGCAATAAAGCAGAAAGAGGACTCATCTTCCGCTGCTATTACATCTGCTGATAATGCTCTATATCGGGCAAAAAGTGCTGGAAGAGACTGTATCATGTATGGTCAACGCTATCGCAGTTAAAATATCTGATTTTTTAAAGGGCGAGATGCCCTTTTAATTTACAAACTATGAAGTCTTTTAGTCGGGCTTTTTAAGCTAATTTCTTTGTGCATCTAATAATTTAAGTAAATGCAATACTGCCTTAGAGGGATTTCTGTGCCGCCAGGCAAAAGCTATGTCAGTGTATAGGGTGTTGTTTTCAATCTCACAAATCACGATGTTCGGATTGTTCACACAGCACATTGACTCAGGCACTAATGCGATGCCACATCCTGCCCCTACCATACCAAGAGAAGACATTATTTGTGGCGCCTGAAGAAATCGCGTGGTGGTAAATCCTGCGCGTATGCATGTGCTGGCGATGAGTTCATAAAGACTGGGAGCGACTTCACGCGGAAACATAATCAATGTTTCATCCGCCAGATGCACCAACGAAACGGTGCGTTGATGACTGTATGGATGACCTGCAGGTAAAGCAATCATCATTCTCTCAGTTGCAATAACCTTCAGATTAAACGATTTACTGCTTTCACAGGGTAAGCGAATAAATGCTGCGTCTAGTAATCCATCATGCAGATCCTGCATCAGCAAAGCCATATTCTCTTCCCGGGTGATGAGTTCCATCGCCGGATAATGCGTTTTGAATCGATGAATAAGTTCAAAAACTGGCGCCCCAAAGGCCACTGAACTGGCAAAACCCAGTTGGATTTGTCCGCTTATGCCCCTAGCCATGCCGCGGGCTCTCTCAAGCGCATGATCGGCAAGCTGCACAATTTCTAAGGCATCATTAAGGAATGCCCTGCCTGCTTCGGTGAGTTCAACACCACGCGTCTGACGTTTCAGTAAAGGTGTCCCAATTTCATGCTCCAGCCGCTGAATTTGTTGGCTTAACGGGGGTTGAGAGATGCCCAGAGCCTCAGCGGCACGAGTGAAATGCAGCGTCTCAGCGACAGTAATAAAATAACGCAGATGTCGAAGTTCCATATCAAAAACGTCTCAAAGTTAACATGTTTCGCTATTGGATTCGGTCAGCTAAAAAGACCAAGATGACATTAAGACGGCTTAACTATCGATTTGCGAGGTGGCAAATGTATAACTTTGTATCTGAGTCTAAATGCGATGAACAGTTGAGAGAAACTGTTAAAAAAATTAATGTTGATTCACCAGAAAAAATCATCTATCAGACTTCACTCATGAGCGCATTACTTAGTGGGGTTTATGACGGTTCAACTACAGTTTCCGAGCTGCTGAAACAAGGTGACTTTGGTCTGGGGACCTTTAATCGGCTGGATGGAGAACTCATTGCCTTTGACAGTAATGTTTATCAACTACGCTCTGATGGCACCGCCAACCCTGCTAATCCCGGACAAAAGACGCCTTTTGCTGTGATGACCTTTTTCAAACCAGAGTATCATCACCGCCTAGCCGAAACTGCTACACGAGAAGATGTTCATCAGGTTATCAACAGCAAAGTCACCTCAGACAATCAATTCTGCGCCATGCGCATCAGCGGACACTTCCATACTGTTCAGACACGAACAGTACCCTGTCAGTGCCGTCCTTATCGCTCGATGCCTGAAGTACTGGGCAATCAGCCCACATTCACCTTCAAGGACACCCTGGGTGAATTAATCGGCTTTCGCACACCGCAATACATGCAAGGAATCAACGTAGCAGGTTATCACGAGCACTTCATTACTGATGACCGGCAGGGTGGTGGGCACATCCTCGATTACGTGCTCAGAGAGGGAAATCTGACCTTCGGCGCGATTAGCAAGCTTATCGTTGAATTACCCAGAGACAACGAATTTCTTCGGGCAGAGCTCAATCCTCACAATCTTGATGAAGCAATTCGGTCCGTCGAAAGCTAACAGCAGGAGGCAAAATGAAAACGTTGAACAATAATGCTATTTGGAATAGCGGCGCCGATTTAGTTGTCGCGCAGCTTGAAGCACAAGGTGTAAAACAGGTGTTTGGGATCCCCGGAGCCAAAATAGACAAAGTATTCGATTCACTGCTGGATTCACCCATTCAGCTAATCCCCGTAAGGCATGAAGCAAATGCCGCCTTTATGGCCGCCGCGGTAGGCAGACTGACGGGACATGCAGGTGTCGCACTCGTTACCTCCGGCCCGGGTTGCTCTAACCTGATTACCGGTATGGCAACCGCTACCAGTGAAGGGGATCCGGTGGTGGCAATAGGAGGAGCGGTTAAACGGTCGGATAGCGCCAAACAGGTTCACCAGAGCATGGACACCGTTTCGATGTTTCGTCCGGTCACTAAATATGCTGTTGAGGTGACAGACCCTGCCGCACTGCCCGAATGTGTGTCGAATGCCTTTCGTCATGCTGAAAATGGACGCGGCGGAGGCGCATTTATCAGCCTGCCACAGGATGTTATCGATCAGCCTGTTTCCGGTAGCCCTTTGAAAAACCATGGGCACGTCAAGCTGGGTGCCGCTCCCGATGGCCTGATTGCCGCTGTCGGCCAGGAAATAAGCCGGGCAAAAAATCCTGTCATTTTGCTGGGACTGATGGCCAGCCAGCCAGAAAACAGTGCCGCAATCCATGAATTACTGTCAAAAAGCCAGATCCCTGCGACCAGTACATATCAAGCTGCAGGCGCGGTCAAACAGGAGAACTTCTCTCGGTTCGCAGGTCGTGTAGGATTATTTAATAACCAGGCCGGTGACAGATTGTTGCAGCAGGCTGACCTGATCATCACTATTGGCTACAGCCCGGTAGAGTATGAACCGGCCATGTGGAACAGTGGTAAAGCGATTCTGGTGCATATTGATGTGTTACCAGCTGATACAGATAACCACTATCTACCCGACGCTGAACTAGTGGGCGATATAGCGCAGACCGTAGGCAAGATTGCCGCGCACATTCACTTACCACTTCAACTCAGCAACGCCGCTTCTTCTGTACTGGAAGACCGACAGCACCAACGGCAATTGCTGGCCATGCAAGGCGCCACCCTGAATCAGTTTGCACTGCACCCACTGCGCATCGTACGTGCGATGCAGGACATCGTTAACTCTGATATCAGTCTTACCGTTGATATGGGCAGCTTCCATATCTGGATAGCGCGTTATCTGTACAGTTTCCGGGCGCGCCAGATTATGATTTCCAACGGACAGCAGACTATGGGTGTCGCTCTGCCATGGGCTATCGGAGCCTGGTTAGTTGATCCTTCACGCAAAGTCGTGTCGGTCTCCGGGGACGGCGGATTTCTGCAGTCAAGCATGGAGCTGGAAACTGCCGTCAGGCTAAAAGCCAATATTCTGCACATCATCTGGGTCGATAACGCCTACAACATGGTCGCGATGCAGGAAGATAAAAAGTATCAGCGTATATCAGGCGTCAACTTCGGCCCGGTTAACTTTAAAGCCTATGCCGAAGCATTCGGCGCCACCGGTTTCGCAGTTAACTGTGCAGAAGAACTCGAGGCAACGTTACGCAGCGCGATGGATGTCAGCGGCCCTGCAGTGGTTGCAATCCCGGTCGACTATAGCGACAACCCGCTACTGATGAGTCAGTTGCACCTGAGCCAAATCCTCTGATTTAAAAAGGAAAATATTATGAAAAACAGAGTCGCATTTGTGACCGGAGCCGGCCAGGGTATCGGCTCAGCTATTGCCATCCGCCTGGCTAAAGACGGCTTTGCGGTTGCCATCGCGGATTTCAATGTCGAAACAGCACAGCATGTCGCTGATGAGATAGTCCGGTCGGGAGGAAAAGCTATAGCACTAAGGGTTGATGTCACCCAGCGCGAGCAGGTCTTTCATGCCGTTAATGAAGCACGCCATGTTTTGGGGGATTTTAATGTAATTGTGAACAATGCTGGTATTGCGCCATCAACTCCTATAGCGGATATCACCGAGGAGATCATCGATAAGGTTTATGATGTCAACGTCAAGGGTGTGATTTGGGGTATGCAGGCAGCAATCAGCGCGTTTGTCGCGGAGAAACACCGCGGTAAAATCATCAACGCCTGCTCTCAGGCAGGGCATGTGGGGAATCCGGATCTGGCCGTATACAGCTCCAGTAAGTTCGCCGTTCGCGGGCTCACGCAGACGGCGGCAAAAGACCTTGCAAATCGAGGTATTACTGTTAACTCCTTCTGTCCGGGTATTGTAAAAACCCCCATGTGGGAATCCATTGACAGACAAATCTCTCAAGCTGCGGGGGAACCAGCAGGCTTTGGCACGCAAGAGTTTGCAAAACGAATTACGCTGGGCCGACTCTCCGAGCCGGAAGATGTGGCCGCGTGTGTGTCATTCCTGGCGGGGCCTGATTCCAACTACATGACCGGCCAATCGCTACTCATCGATGGCGGAATGGTATTCAACTAATTCCTCAATTGTGCTTACTCACATTCCTGTGTGAGTAAGCAGTTAGCCATGCTCAAGACCAGGAGGAGGCACTTAACCAAGCATCTCGTCTTAAATACGCAGTCTGCATTCTGGTATCAGACCTCAGCCAAAAGGCCCAATGTGAATCATCAGGCGGTAAGAGGCAGCTTATTGGTTAACCATAAGCAAGTTGATCCAGCCAGACCCTCACAATCAAAACGCTCTGGCAGGCTGACGTAAATTGTTCATCAACCAGCAAAGGCGCACTTCTGCTAAAGGAGGTTCGAACACATAAGGCTGTATACCTTCCTGATCCTTCATCAGATGAAAAGGTCCAAAGGTCAGTCCGTGAAGAAGGTTAAGTAACGTCAGAGAATCAATGCTCATGAAACTAGTCAGTATTATCAGAAAAACTTTGTATGCGTTTCTGTAGACGGGAAATTTGTCCTGTTATATCTGCCGTCCTTTCCGCAAGTCCTCTGATAGCACTGGCAATTACGGAGAAGCCACGCCCATGTATACCCGCCCTTGCCGCTTCGATACTGGCATTGAGAGAGATAAGTTTAATCTGTGCAGCAATATTTCCGTTCTCTGAGACCAGTTCGGCAATTTCTTTAGCTGCTTCAGCTGTCTGAATGTTCCTCCTGACCTCGCTATCTTCATGCAGCCGTCGGTCTTTTCGGGCCTGAATATCAATCAGCGCCCCGACGGCACGGAGCGGAGTACCGTCGTGCGCGCGCTTTGTCTGACCGCGAGCCTGAAACCACCGGTATTCACCACTGCGAAGCTTAAGGCGATATTCTATATCGAAACCTGTCTTGCCGCTGTAGTCCATCAGGTGCTTAACGAAAGCGTCAAGTGCAGCCTGCCTGTCATCCGGATGAAGGCGTGAAGCCCAGCTGTCCATCACGTCCGGAAATTCTTCGACAGTTTCAAAACCCAGCAGTTTTCTGAACTGCGGTGACCACCAGAAGACGTTATCAGGATTAAGCGGATTGCCTCCAATGATATCAAGATCCCAAAGTCCGTCGTTGAGCATTTCCCGCGACAGGTCAAAGCGCGTGGAAACAATATCAAAAAGACGTGCCTGAGTGGTCTGCTGTTCAATATTTTTGATAATGCCTACTAAGCGCGGAGGCGAAAATTCCACACAGTACTTTGCCTGAAATAGAAACCACTGAAAATTGGTTTTGTCAGTTTTGACCATGCACTGAAGCGGTTTTTTAGCCGGACCATGGCTGAGTGAAGAGAAAACGAAATCTGTGAAAGCATCCTGATGCTGTGTATGAACTCTCTGCATAAGAGAATGCGTTCCGACTTCTTCATCAGGGGGCAGACCTAAAAGACGACGGGCTGAGTGCGATAAAAATACGGGCGAATCACTGTACCTGTCGGGTGACTCAATGTACCAGACGCATTCATGCCCTATCTCCATCACACACTTCAGTAGTTCAGTGTCACTGTGATATGCGTAGTGCTCTTGAATATCTGGTACTTCAGATATAGCTGATTTAACCTGTACTATGGCAGGCTTTTTTTGTAGAAATTTTTTGAACATTATTTTCCCTGGTTAATTTACATCGGCACTAAATAAGACTGATATGTCTTATCGGCGCCTACAGTCAGAAGTTCAGTGAATTAAATTAAGTTGTAACAATAACTGTATTAAAATGGCCTTATCATGGACTTGTCGTCAGCACAGGGTTTCATAATTTCTCTGTTAATAATAATGCCCTGCAGCTAAAGCAAACAGCTCGGGTTAACAGGCGTTAGTTCTCCTGCAACGCTACCTACTGTTCATGGATAAGGCAGTCATGACCCTGAAATCTCGGCACTGAAAAAGTCACTGTTTATTTATAATTTAAGGTTTCTTTGGGCGAATTTTAGATACGAAGTTTTTTCAAGGTCTTATTCTTTAATTACTAAAAAATTAACATCGGCGATGGTGTGCCCCCGAGGACGCTGGTTGAATGGAGTATCAGTGTCGGACATTTAGAAATTAACGCTGTGTAAAGTTTTATGAATCCAAAATAGATAAATGACTGTGCTGTTTTCTATAAAATCTTCAACTTTCTGACTCTGGACAATTGATGAAAATACCATTTTTAAGATTGATTTTTCCTGTTAAAGCAGGACAGCTATCCGTAACAAGTCAGCTAATTTTAACAGTATTAGCTTGTCATATCTGTTCTGAGCATTTTATGTGCAGAAGATTCAGATTCATAAATATTAACTATAAGAACTCGGGAAAGCGCTGGCGTACCAGCGCTTATGATAAACCTGTTTTTAAAGAATAGCCGGAGAAATTAAAAACTTTACCAGTTTACTTTACTCACATTAGCAGCAATCACATCAGGCATTTTTTGCAATTGTGAATTTTTTCTGATTACCGGCCTGACACTTACCCCGGCATGGGCCTGATTTTTATCAAGGATGAAAGTGGACACCAGTCCTGACAGTGTTTCAGCCTGTTCCTGGAGTGATTTTGAGGCTGAAGAAGCCTCTTCAACCAAAGAGGCGTTCTGCTGGGTGACCTCATCCATCTGCCCGATGGCCAGATGGACCTGCTCGATGCCCTTGCTCTGTTCAGATGTTGCGGCCGCAATCTCATTAACCAGGTCTGCAACTTGCTGAATCGCACTGGTGACGTTCTCTGTGTTACCGCCAACATGCGTTGCTTGCTGAAGCCCTTGTTCGACCTGAGAAACGGAAAGTGAAATCAGGTCCTTTATCTCACGTGCAGCAGTAGAAGAACGCTGTGCCAGATTACGCACCTCAGAGGCAACAACCGCAAACCCTCTTCCATGTTCACCGGCGCGCGCGGCCTCTACCGCAGCATTAAGCGCCAGAATATTGGTCTGGAAAGCAATTCCTTCAATCAGTCCCGTAATTTCAGAAATTTTTGCTGAACTCCCGCGGATATCGGACATGGTTTCCAGCATCCCACTGACTGCGTTCCTGTTCTGACGGGATAAATCATTAGCATTGTTTGCCAGTGTGCTTGCTTCAAAAGCTCCCTCAGCATTCTGCCGAACAGAATCGCTCAGGGTAGCCATGCTTGCAGAAGTCTGTTCCAGCGACGCCGCCTGTTGTTCTGTACGTGATGAAAGATCTTCGTTTCCTGCGGCAATCTGTGTTGACCCCGTACTGACTGAGTGTGCCGCCTGGTTCACCGATACAAGCGTTGAGGAGACCCTTTTGAGCAGATTGTTAAACGCCGATGCCGTCTTTCCTACTTCATCATTTCTGATCACGGAAGCCACTTGCGTCAGATCAAGGTGGTTGCTGACGTCAGTTATTGTGTTTTGAAGATTGTTCAGGCTGCGCTTTATACCCAGAACGATATTGATACAAAATATGCCAAGAACCAGGATAACTCCTGCCGATACAGAGGTCATTATCCAGAACGTCTGAGAATAAATTTTCTTATTAACGACTCGTAGTCCATCACCAATTTGAATATTTAAATCTATTTGTTTAGTGAATTGTGACTCCATTTCTCTCGTGGCAGCACCCACACCTTTGTCCCCCCTGAGTAGAGCCAAAGAAACCGCATCATCATTATTACTGCCTGAGGCAGCTAAGAACGCGGGTAGGGCAGCACGAACGGCATCAATGTTACGGAATGCCTGCTCAGTCATAGCCTTATCTTCGTCACTGGAGATATCGTTCGCCATGTAATAATCAGTAAGTGACTTCAGTGTGTGAAGCAGGTCGTTGATACTTTCTTGTGCGGCGTCCTGGTCAGCTTTCGTTAAAGCCGTCTGATGACGGTACAGCGCAATGCCCAGCTGATTCGTGGTACTTATGGATTTGTTCAGGTCCTTGATACTCGGTATCGCATTGGCCTGTACATATTCGAATCGCGCCTGAAAGCCCGAAATCACTGCAAGTGAAACGGCAACAGTCGATAAGAGAGATACAGCCAACAAAAAAAACGCCATCAATAATCGCTGTGTAATGGTCATATAAGCCCTGGTATAAAAGTTAATAAAAAATCAACAATGTATTATCGACGTCATTTCAACAGGCTTTAATAGATTATTTTTTAAATATCTACTGGGAGAGGCTTGATGTTTATTAAAGTTCCGCTATGCAGGTTACTATTTTGTTGCGTCATCTGACCCTGAGGAGGCAGATCTCGGCTTTCACCCTACAGCGATAAACCGGAGCAGTACCAAGCTGCGATAAACATAAGAAAACTTTGTCTGAAGCACGACCTCTGCTTCTGCGCATGTTAAATCACCATTTTCATTGAAATGACCGATAAGTCTATTCTTTTGTTATGAAAAATTTTAGATGTGGTCAACATCTAAGCTACAGCGAACAACGTAACAATGGCTGTTCAGGGATTGCGGATGGAGGGAATTTTCGCAGCGAAAAAAATCAATAAGTTCTCCTTTATGTTTCATCGTGTAAATTTGGCTTGTTCTTTACCGGTAATATCTTATTTTCATTAGGTACGTTTCAAACATATCAACAGAAGAGGAGTATTTATGACTACGCATCATTTTCTTAAAGTTATTGAGATTTTGGGAGTAGGGATTTTCGCTCTGTTATTAGTCTGTCTGGCTGTTACCGGGACACTGTCAACTTTAGGCATTGATCATTCCTGGGCATACCCGCACAGATAACTTACTTTTGCACCAGGGAAATTGAGAGCGCGATAAAAAGATAAAAGACCCTGTGTTCATGTATTACGAAGGGTGAGGTCATGTTGCTCAAAGAGGAAATTGAATTCATCAGGAAAAGATGTGTTCGGCGGCTATAACCTGTTGAATGTCATGAGGTTCAGCTAGACTAAACGTAGCCTTCCCCATAACAGGCGGGCATACATATGTTTTGCCGAATTCAGTTTATGTATCATCAGATATTGCAGCGCTTTTCTGACACCTGAGTGTGTTAAACGAAAACCAGAACGCAAGTAATAGAAAACTGAAAGACAAATAAATGCTAGAGAAAACATTGTCCGGTAAGGCACTGGCTTAATCTGAGGGTATCGACCCTAATGAACCGCCTCCGGTCATGACCGCCGTAATCAACAATCCAGAGTCATCAGCGACAGGTAAAGCACGCTTTGCCGAACTGAAGCTTAAGATTTCATCAGTCGTGCTCTGTAATAACAGGTCCGATTATGCGCTTAAGGCATATCTTTGTGAAATGACTGACGTCATTCTAGGATATCTATAATGACCCTATGATATTTATAGCCGGATCCGGACACATCTGAAGTTCAAACCAAACTTACTGGCAGGTGATATCAGACTTGCGGTTAGCTATGAAAGTCACTCCGGCCTAAATGAAATCATATGGAGAGAGACCAATGAAAGCAGTACTTGAAGCAGGTTGCGTTGCCCTGGTTATTTACTCAGTAAATCCTGAAAATATCGGTAAATCTGTCACATTAATCAGTTGGTGCGCGGCTGGAGAGCTGTTTAATGCACCTGACGGTACCTGCGGAAGAATGCCTGAAAACACAGGTGGGTGGCTATGCGCAGGTGAAATTGTGTGTGGTGGAAAAATGTCCGTCTCGATGCGTGATTTCAGACGTTATGGATGGTGCGTATTCCCACCTCAATACCTCATGCCAATGAACGGCGACCCTTTTGGGCATCTTTATGACGGTCATAAGGAGCTGTGTAATACCTGATACGCGGGAAATACTGAAAGCGACAAACTGTTGAAAATGCAATCAAGCTATAAGACCCTCACACTTTATCAGTAGTGGTGATGCAACGATCGACAGAATGCACTGATAGAACGACTTGCAGCAGAACCAGGCAGAAGAGATTACAACAATAGTAAAACTCACAAAATGAAGCGGATCGTAAAAGCTCACGACAGGATCAGTGAATTAACATTACAGCCCATTAACCATCTCATATTTAAAGCTCAAAGAATCTATCCGTATACAGGTTGAGGGGTATACTTTCGCATTAGTTCTGGAGGAAAGGTGGGGAATAAAATCTATAAAAAATGCTCTTAAAGAAGATATTTCGGGCGAATCACTTAAATACACAGCATGGCCTCTGACATATTACTTGTAAGGTCGAGAGTAAAGCGGACAGAGCACAGCCATCAACAGTTAGTGTTTGCCCCTCAGTAGTCAAGTGAAGGCACTTTGTAGTTGCTATAGATCAATGAGAAAGTTATCAGATATTACTGATATGGTATGTTTAAATATGTTGTTAAAAACAACAAATGCAGTATATCATGCTTTTAATTGGTGGAAATTACATGCGTTTCTGCACTATATGTCTTATTTCCCACTAACTAAGAACTTTCTTGGTTTAAGATTTGTCTTAGTAGTTCGTTTGGCATTTTTGGAGCAAGGGGTATTGAAAAACATAAGAAGAAAGACATGGATAATGGTTTTTTTATTTTGTGTTTTATTTTGGGGGGTGGTATTTACCGCTATCTCATTCGCCAATGAGAACGGTAAGAATAAACCCGTAGCCCAAGTGAATGGGCCCACTAAGCTCGTTGATATACAAAAAATAAAGCAACTTAAGCTCAATGATAAGCAAAAGAAATTTATCGAATCGCTTATTGAACCCGCTGATAAAAAATCAGATTAACTTCTAAGCCGCGTTGCGGCTTTTTTCGTGTACATTGTAAGTGCTGGCACACTCGTTCTGATTCCCCAACGATACCAACAAGTAACAGCCTCCGATTGTTGCTGCGGGAGAACATTGTTTGAGGCATAGGAAATCCGTGGCGGGGAAGTATGCCGCTAAAGAAAGGTCGAACGAACCTTCGCTGTCAAAATTTAACTGGCGCAGTTTTGCCGTGCCGTTGAGACTGGCCTTCGCGTACCGGTAGCCGTCACGCCAGATAGTACCCAGACCCCGCAACGCGGAATCAATGATGTCCCGCGTATCATTCGTCGGATAGTCGCAGATGCACGATGCGGAGTTCGAGTACTGCGGCCCTTCCCCGTACCGGCCCGTGGCGGTAGAGACGCTGATGTGCCGGCAGCGGGCGTCCTGTTCCCTGAGCTTTTCCGCCGCGCGCGGTGCGCTCGGTGATGACGTCAAAGTTCTTTCGTATCATGCTGACGTTGCTGTCGGCCAGCTGCAGAGCCGTGGTGATGCCCAGCTGGTTCATGCGCACGCTGATGCGCCGCCCGATGCCCCAGACGTCGCTGACGTCAGTCAGCTGCAGCAGCTTCCGCTGCCGGCTCCGTTCGGACAAATCCACCACGCCGTTTGTCTTCGTCCACTTCTTGGCCGCGTGGTTGGCGAGCTTGGCCAGCGTCTTGGTCGGCCCGAAGCCCACGCCGATAATCAGCCCCGTTTCCTGCCGGATACGCGCACGCATCTGCTGGCCGAACGACTCCAGCGGGATCAGGCTGCCAATCCCGGTCACGTCCAGAAAGCTCTCATCGATGGAATAGACTTCCTGCCCGGCCGCCATCTCTCCCAGTATGGCCATCATGCGCGCCGACATGTCACCGTACAGCTCGTAGTTGGAGCTGAACACGTGCACGCCCTTCTCGCGGAAGAAACGCTCGTTCTGAAACAGCGGGGCGGCCATTTTAATGCCCATCCGCTTCGCCTCTGCCGAGCGGGCAATCACGCACCCGTCGTTGTTAGAGACGACGACGATGGGCCTGCCGCGCAGGTCGGGCCGGAACACGGTTTCGCAGGAGGCGTAAAAGTTGTTGGCATCCGCAAGGTCAAACATGGTCACTCTCCGGCGGGTCCGCTGAATCCCAGCCCGGCCACGTCGGTGAGGGCATAGGCCACCACCCCCCACACCGGCAGCGGCTGGCTCACGTCGATCAGCGTGACGGTTTCATCCGCATCCGGCGCCTGCAGGGCGGGAACGGGGTTGAGCAGCAGGCGCCGCAGCGTGAGCTCGCCTTCCACCTCGGCAACAATGAGCTGGCCATGCGTCGCGGCCAGCGCCCGGTCGATGGCCAGCACTGAACCTTTCACGATGCCGGCGTCAGGAAAATCGCTGTCGCTGCGCATCAGATAGGTGGAATGAGGGGAGAGGCTGACGAGGTCACCCAGGTTCAGGCGCGTCTCTCTGTAATTCTGGGCCGGGCTCTGAAAGGCCATAGACAGTCTCCGTTCTGACAGCAGGTAAGCGCGGTGAAAAAAACGGGTTTTACTGGCTTCAGTGTCGCGGGGGCATATCACATGCGCGCGCCCTGCAGTATTTTACGCGCCCGATTATCCACTGTCGCCAGGGGTGGGCTGCCGGCCGTCTGAGCAGCGTCTGCCACTGCGAGGCGGCAGGCGGCCAGTCATGCGCCATTTCCGCTCTGACGACGGGCTGACTCAGCTTCTGATAGTAATTCATACGTGCTCCTGACAGCGCCTGCCTACAACGCGTACAGGCCGGATGACATCTCTGATATCAGTATAAGCCGCTATCCTTACAGCCACAGCGGGAGCTCACCATGTGTGGAAGATTTGCGCAGTACAGCAGCCGTGGTGAGTATTTTGACGCGTTGTGCCTGACATAGGACGAAATTACGCTCGACCCGGAGCCCATTAGCCGGTTCAACGCCGCGCCAGGCACGCGTGTGCTGCTCCTCATCGGGAGCAGGCCAGAAATGCTGAACCGGATTAAGGCCTAAGGAAAGCTGCCCGTAGTGGCTCTTAAAACCAATTATTTTAAAAGCCGATCAACAGGATTTTAAATGAGAAGTAAACAGTGTTATCAACGAAGGCCACAGCCGGGTTTCTCATTTTCAGTCATTATTCAGCTCTTTTGTATACGGGAGATCTCATGCCGTCTGAACCGGGTATCCGACACGATATTACGCTGGGGCTTTACTGCCTGCCCGCCATCATTGTTATCAGCGTTGCAGGCTATTTAACCGACCATGTTGCCGCAGCCAGTATCGCAACAGGTGGCGCGATTACCCTTGCTTTCGGAGCAAACAAAACATGGGGGGGGTCATCACTGTCATTGCTCGCAACCACTGTGGCGGGTCTTATTTTTTCTGCCTGGCTGGGTAGTCTGACTGGAAATATATTTTCCCTGTATGTGGCCGGTGCACTGCTTTTCACCGGCTTGTATGTGGTGATGGCTAACATCGATGTCAGTGCATGGTGGATGCTGCAGCAGTGGACAATTACTTACCTCGTGTCGGGCAGCTTTGCCGGAACCCCGGAGCATGCCCTTCTGCGTGCCGGCCTTGTCGGCGCAGGCGGAACACTACAGATGATAATTCTGGCAATAATCTTCCAGCGACGAAACTTTCAGCTTCGCGATTTCAGCCCGGGCACGTGGAAACGTTTTTTAATGCATTTTCTTGTTAAGTACAAACATCGTGTCCATCTGCAATGGTCAGTCATATGCGGCATGCTGGGGATGGCTGGTGCGCTGACGGCAGTTCATCTGCTAAACCTGACTAATGGCTACTGGGCGGGTATGACGCTGCTCATCTGCCTGCGAAATAATTACCGGGATACGTTATCAAGGGTGCAGGCACGTGTGCTTGGCACGCTGACAGGCTGCATTACGGCAGCCGGCCTTATCGATTATTGCAGCAGTTCGTTATTAATAATGGCTGGCTTTATTATCACCGGATTTGCTGCCTTCACCTTCTCTTATTCAATGATTAATCGCTCGTATGGCCTCTTCAGCTTTCTCATCACCACAATGGTGGTTTTCATGATCTCCGGATTCGGCATTCCTCAGACAGGTATTGCTCTGCACCGGTTTGAGTCGACTGCCCTGGGAGGGGCAACTGCTATTCTGGCGATCATACTTACCCGTATGGCCACGCGGGAACAAATTATGAAGGTTAGCCGCTCAGGGACAGGATGATTTTTTATCATTAATGCCATCCACTGGACGATGGGCGGGGCGCGTCAGCGTGACGCCCGTTACGAACGCCAGGATAAGTACCGAAAACATGCATGCCATGCAGGTCACCTGCGAGGACAAGTGCATAATGTCAGGCAGCAGAATCCTCCCGCCGATACCTTAAATGCAGGGAGCCATTCTGCAGAGCGATACCAGAGATAGCCTGTGGGCTCAGGCTATGCTCCCCCCTTAATGATCTTATCCACAAATACACAGGAGCGATCCAATAACAGTTCCACTTAGATCCCTTAAGTTCCATATAGATCCCGGCCCTCTGCAAACCCCGCCATCGCTGAAAGTACCGGCCGCTACCAGAAACGCCAGCCGGTCAGATGCAGCGCGCGGGCGATGCCCCCGAGCGCGGTGAGGATGAGCAGGCTAGCCAGCCCCGCCATGGCGCTGAAGCCAAACCGGACGAAAAGAAAATAGCCGGCCACGCACCCCGACAGGAACGAAACGATGGTCACGAGGTGCGTGCCGAGCAGCGCCCGGTGCGCGGGCGCGTCGGCCGCCTCGCGGCGGCTCACCGAAGCCCGGAGCCAGGAGCCCAGCGCCATGCCGGCATCGGTCAGGGTCCCGGTCACGTGCGTTGACCTGACCCGCCCGCCGGAAAGCTGCGTGGAGATGGCGTTATGCAGGCCCATCAGCAGCGCGAGCGTGACCAGCACCTCGCCGTTGTTGCGGATGCTGTACCAGCGGATTTCAACCAGCGAGGTGGCCAGCAGCAGCACGCCCTCACACAGCAGCACCAGGCAGAATACCGTGCGCACGTTACGCCGGAGGCCAAAGGCTACGGCGAGGCGCGCCAGCGTGGCGCCCGTCACGAAGGCCAGGATCAGCACCGCCAGAAAAAGCAGGCCGTGCAGGTCATAACTTCCCGCCTCCGCGGACAGCTGGGAGGTGTTACCCGTCATATGGGAGGGGAAGAAGCCAAATGCGCCGAAGGCCATGGCGTTGAGGACGCCAGCCGTGGTGGCAAGCGTAAGGGCGAGCAGGCGATCCTCACCGTGGGTACGGTGTTTTTTTCTCCTGAGGAGCATACGGTCAGATCCTGATGATAAACGGAGCTTTATTATGAGTAATCATGCGCCGTTAGCAATCAGACCCTTACGCCGGCCACTGCCTTTTTTCCGCCGGGCGCACGTCCCGCCTCCGTATTGGCCTGGCGGCCTAGACGACTGGCAGGAGCACGGCCAGCATCCAGACGCTGGCCAGCCCCGTCACCAGCGTCGTGAGCAGCAGCTCATGGCGAGATGCTGCTGCCATGACACTGCTTACGATACAGAGAATCAACTTTTCGGCAGGGAATCCCTTAGGTATCGTCAAGTCGATTAAAGATGTTAAATAAGGATTTTGGGGCAGCAGAGGCAACATTTTTCGGCTCGCACAATGCTATTTATGTATAATTATCAATTGATTATGAAAGTGCGCCAAATACTTATTATGTTAAATAAGGTGTCTGAAGGCGCACCAGAAGCTGTACACCATGCTCACCCGCTCTTCACTGTCTTGTCAGACTGCCTCGACTGCTAATCGACATCCTGCTGATCGTTTATGGCAATACAGGAATGGGTTATGTTCTATCTTTCAATCTTGATCAGTGATTCATAGCAACCGAATTCAGGGATTTTGTCATAATTTGTTGATATATCTGTATGTACTTCATACTTATTAATCGTTTTGTTGATGAAGTCTTCCTCTGTAATAAAGGTATGACCATCTTCTTTAAAAATGTAAGATGTGCCATTTGAGATAATATCAGTCTCTCCTATAAAATCTCGATGTACAGCCATAGTTAAAAAAACAGCATCATTTTTAATGATTTTGAATTGATAAATCAAATACTCCCTCTGAAATTTATCTAGAAAACCTACTCCTATCATCCCCTTATTTTTTATTACTTCTATAAATGAAGAAGGTTGCGACTCTGAATCTACAAGCACTGTATAAGGCTCATCAGCAAGATGTTTAGCATAAGCCATTTCTTCGCTCCAATGTTCTAAAGCTATTTTTTTAATCCTGAACCAGGATTTACAATAAAAAATTTTACTTTGCATCAATATATCTTCCCATTAGTATCACGGATTATTACGCCAGCTTTATTTGCAATATCTATAACATTTTGAGGCACTGGCTTCAACTGTGGCGGTACTTCTAAGATGTTTGAACCCTGAAGCTGTTTGCCTGACATTTCACCACTTGAAGGAACTTTCGCAATCGTTGCTCCTGCTGGATATTTTTTCATCGTTTCATTTATGTAATTTTTAGCCGTATTAATCTGTATGTCAGATAGTTGCGTGTATTTTCTAGATACTATCTCACCAGAGATCGGGTTGTAGGAATCCAATCGATAATATCCTTTTCCATCAGGTTTGTTTATATACACTTCATTATAAGGGTAATTTTTCGACTGTTCAGCATTAAACTTATTGCCTTCTTGTAGTCTCTGTAACCATGCGGGTTTGCTAGAAGCAGGTCCTTCATTCGGTTTAGTAGCGTCTTGTTTACTACTAACGGATTCTGATGTCACGCCAATCAGTCCAGCAATCGTGGCTGTAATCGCCTGCATTTGCATTGCTGTATCGTATTTTTCAGCAGTTTTGTTCCAGTCGTCCTGCGTCCAATCCTGTTTATTCGCTTGAGTTATGGCGGTGATAGCTCGGTCGCGAGATATGCTCCCTTCATCCAGGCCTTTTAAAATATCTTGAGCGTTTTTAGCATCTTCAGGATATAAGTCACTGAAAATTAGGCGATATCCAGCTGCACTTTCACCATAGCTATCAAGAGCCTTTTGCGCCTCAGCAACCAGTGCTCCGCAGGCATCTCCTCCTTTATTACCCTGAGTACAGATATCGTGAATTGCCTGGTCTCTGGCTTTATCCGTCTCACGGAGATCTGCCAGTTCTTTTGCTTCATTTTCTGAAATGCTCCCCGCTTTCTCCTTGCGTTCCAGGTTAGACTTAATTTGGGCTTCATTAGCGCTGAGATAGTTATTCTCAACCTCTGTCCTGCCAGCAGATCCCCCACTTCCCACTCCAGCACTGCCATCAACCGCACCGCCGGCAACTGCACCCGCCAGGGTCACAATATTCGCGACCAGCATCTTTTCATCAGCTGAAAGTTGATAAGCCTTTTTGCCGAACAACATTTCGCTGAGTGCATCACCAGAACTGAGCAACCCCGCCGTCAGGCCACCCGCTGCACCGCCAATTGCACTGCCGCCCTGGGCTTTAGCAATCAGCCCTGACGCCAGCGTGTGCAGCAGCACGCGCAATGGCTCATTTTCGCCAGCGGCTTGTTTCACCATCTGCGCCAGCAGTGGCGCTGCACCTGCCGCTACCGCACCGCTGACGTTACCGCCCGCCAGCCCGGCAAACAATCCGCTGATGGCCTGCGCCGCAATCTGCAGTTTTGAGCCAATGCCGTACATCTCTTCGGCCTTTGCTTTGTCCTTCTCCTGGGCCTTCAGGTAATCAAACGTCACCTGAATCGTTTGCTGTCCAAGCGCTGCTATTTCGCGCTGAATGGCCAGACTGTTTTCCGCCTTCTGCGCATCAAACTTATCCTTCAGCGCATTCTCCGCTGCGGCAGTGTCGCGGCTGATTTGCGACACGTCCTGCTTCTGGGCATGCGGGTTACGAATCTCGATCGTTCCCGGCGAGATAGCGCTGTAAGTGGTCGAGCTGGCGCTGTCTTGCGTCTGCTGCAACGTACCCATCGGCGGCGAGTTGCCGCCCGAAGGCTGGGGCTGGCCGGATTTCGGAATATTGTTGATAAAGCTGTCAGACGCCGGCGAGGTGGTTTTCCCCATGCTTCCGCTGACGGCCACGCTGAAGCCGCTGCCGCCCGAGTTGGCGTGGTTTTCAATATCGGTCCAGCCGAGCGTACCGGTGCTGAGGTGGTTTTTGTCCGGCGTCGCGGAGGAGGCGATGACCGCGCCATCCAGCTGCGTATGGTTGCCGACGTAAATGTTGTAGCCACCGTCACCTGCGCTGATGCCGCTCTGCTGCTGCACCGAGTCAAAATCGTTGTAGAGCTTGCTGCCGCTCATGCTGGCGCTGCCCTGCACCGGCACGCCCGCACAGATTGGCGGCACGCAGATGCTGGCGCTGAAGCCGGATGCGCTCTGATGGCTGTCGTAACTCGCACGGTCCTGCTGGCTGGCAATCTCCAGGTTGCGTCCCGCATCGAGGTCAACGTGATGGCCGTTGAGGTTCGCGCCGTTCAGCGTGACGTCCTGACCGGCTTTCACCGTCAGATCGCCTGCTGCGTTCACTTCACTGTTGTGGTGGGTAATGCTGCTGCCGTTGCCGTTTGCGCTGTTCTGGCTGGCGGCCAGCTCAATGGAGAAGCCGTTCTGGCTGCCGCCGAGACCAAAGCCCACGCCGACGCCATACTTGCTGCCGCCGCTGCTCGATTTCTGGCTGCTGCTGTCTGTGGCGCTGCTCAGGGCGATATCGCGGCCCGCACTCAGGGAGACGTTATCGCCGCTGATTTTGACGCCTTCGCCGGTGATGTCCTCCTTCGCCGTGACCGCTACGTCGCCGCCTGCTTTGAGCACGCTGCCGCTCTGCTGCGTGCTGCTCTGCTCCACGGACTGATGGCTGCTGCCCGCGGTGGCGCTGACGGTGACTTTGACGGCTGCGGTGTTCTGGGTATACGCCGACAGCGCGGTCATGGCCGCCTGCGCGGCATAAATCGCCTGCAGACGTGGATCGTCACTCTGTTTGTGCGACTGAGCGAACTTGTCTGCCGCCTGCGCCATGCTCACGCCGTAGCCGGAGACCTGCGCGGTGATGCCATACTGCGAGGATTTACTGCTGCTGCTGGCGTCGTGCGTATCTTTCGCCGGGTCGAGGTGGATGTTTTCGCCGTTGACGTTCAGCGCGTTTCCGGCATAAACGTCTGCGCCCTTCAGGTTGACGTCTTTACCGGCATTCACCGTTACGTTACCGAAATTACTGACGATGCCGCTGCGCACGGTGTTCTGCTGCGTGCCCGCGCTGGCGTTTTTCCAGCTGTTGTGGCCCACGCCCACCGTGCCGCTGTAGCCGTCGCCGCCCAGATCACCAATAGTATGATCCGACCCGCTGGCCGACGCCTGCTGGCGGTCTTCCCCCGCGACGACGCTGACGTTGCCCTGCTCCGCGTTCAGTGAGACGCCGGTAGTGCCGGTCAGGGTTGAACCCGTTATCCCGATATCACCCTTGTGGCTGGTGACATCGATGCTGCCGGCGGTAATCGATGACGTGTGCTGCGTGAGTATACTGCTGTCGCCGCTCATCTGGCTGTTTTTCGAGCCGTAGTTGGTGCCCGCCGAGCCGTTGTTCGGTGAACCGCCGCCGCTGCGCGCCAGCGCACCTATTGAGGCGGAGGTCGTCGCCGACCAGTTCTTACTGCTACTGCTGCTGGCCGCCTTCTGACTGTCGGCGGCGCTGGTGATGTCGATATTACGCGTGGCGTCCAGCGAGGCTTTACCGCCAGCGTTCAGGCTGCTGCCCTGCACCAGAATGTTGCCGGTGGCGGTATCCGCATCGCCACGGGCCTTCAGCGTCAGGTTGCCGGTGGCATTCAGCGTACTGCCACTCTGATAGACGCTTTCAGTGTTCTGGCTGGCTTTGCTGTCTGAACGGCCATAGGTCAGGCCCGGTGCGGGTGAATCCAGCGCGCTGGCGCCAAACTCGTTCCCCACCTGCTTGACCTGGTCGTACACTGAACTGGTGTTGCTCATGATGTCGCGCAGGTTGCGCACCGTGTCCAGCGGCCCCAGGTTCAGGCTCAGGCCAAACCCGCTGCTTTTTGACTCCTGTTTTGCGGTTTCGCGTACCTGATCCTGACCCGCCACGATGGCGATGTTCTTCGCCGTTACACTGATGTCGCCGTTCTGACCGCCCGCGACCACGTCACTGCCCTTAATCAGCGCGTTATTGCCCGCCGTCAGGGTCACCGCACCGTTGCCTGCGCCCACCAGGCTGCGCGCATCGCTCTGCGTGACCTGCTCGCCGTTGCGCTCGCTCTTCGCCGACTGTTTACCGTAGCTGAGGCCGAGTTTACCGCCCATCAGGCCGCTTTTTTTCACCTCTTTCAGGCTGTAGGTCGAATCGGTGTTGGTGGCGGTGACGATATTCAGGTCATGGCCTGCACTGAGTGCGACGCCCTTGTCACCGGCGATGGAAGAACCCTGTACGGTGAGGTCGTTACCGGCAATCACAGAGACCGTGTTGCCGCTCAGTTGTGAGGCTTTTTCACGGGTGACGCTGTCTTCCTGAATGGTGTGCGTGGTGGTTTTCTTAAGGAAGCCTTTTTTGGTTTTGGTCTCTTCGCGGTACGCATAGTCGCTTTCGGTCGCGGTGGTGAGATCCACGTTACGACCGGCTTTCAGAGACAGGTCCTGGTCAGCTGTGATGTTACTGGCCTGGCTGGTGATGTCGCGACCAGCCGTAAGGGAAGTGCTGCCCTTGCCAGTGATTTCAGTTCCCTGCTGACGCACCGTTTCGTTGATCACGGTTTTATTGCTGCCGCGTTCGCTGTTACCGGAACCCGATTCCGCGGCGTTCAGGTTAATATCGCGGCCGGCTTTCAGTCCGATATTACCTTCCGCCGCCAGCGCTGCTGCCTGGCTGGTAATGTCCTGTCCGGCTGTCAGGGTCAGGTTGCCCCCACTGGAAACGGTTGTGCTTTCAGCACCGGAGCTGTGCGTCTCCTTGTTACCGGTTTTGCGACTTTCGCTGGTGGCGATATTGTTGAGACTGAGGTCGTGCCAGGCATTGAGCAGCAAATCGCCGCCCGCGTTCAGTGAGGCGCCGGTGATGTTGATATCGTTTCCGGACTTCAGGCTGAGCGCATCAAGCGACGTAATCGCCGCCGTCTGGCCCAGCAGCGTTTTACTTGCCTGCACCGCACCATTGCCGACAATCGTCCACTGAGCACTGACGGTAGTGTTATTGATGTCGCCATTGACGCTTTCCAGCGCCACTTTTTTGCCGCTGATGGTCGAGCTGACGTTATTGATATTATTCAGCGCACCAAGCTGCAGGTCCCCGCCGGCTTTGATCAGCCCGGCACTGAGATTGTCGATATTGTTCTGGCTGTCGGCGCTGACTGCGTTCTGCGCCACGACAGTGCTGGCGCTGTTAGTGATGTTACCGCCGGAGAGTGTGACGTTGTTTCCGGCAATCACGCTGCCGTTGTTCATCGCCGCATCTTTTTCTGACAGGTACACTTTCGGCACCATCACCGTCTGGCCATTTACCGAGGTGGCTTCCCACCAGATGATGCTCTTGTCCAGTGAGGCAACCTGTTCCGCAGTAAGGGACACGCCAAACTGCAGGCCTAAAGACTGCTGAGACGCTGCGGCGTTATCCATCAGATAACGCATCTGGTCCAGATCGGAACCCACACCATTCAGATAGCGGCTGCCCGTCTGGTTCAGCACGGCGTTGCTGACATAGCGGGTATCGAATGCCGCATCGCCAAGGAAGCGGTAGTCGTTGTCAGGCTTGAGATTCAACCGGTCCAGCAGATAGGACGAGCCGAGGAAAGTATTCACGTCGGTATACTGCTGACGCGTTTCCTGCGGTGCGCTGCCCGGTTGCTTGCCCAGTAACTGATTAAGGTCACCAAACAGGCTGCTGTCCAGCTTCCCCAGACCGTTTAATTTCGGGTTAACGGTGATGAGATAGGGGCTGCTGCTGTCGCCGGGGACGAAATAACCATTGTCACTGGTGGGGAGCGGATAGGCACTGGTATCCACCGCTGTAGCACCATAGCTGCCCAGAGCCGATGGTTTGACTGCGCGGCCTGACGCCAGTTCAGCGGCTTTCCCCAGGTTCGCGTTGCTTTGTTGTTTGCCATTGTGACTGGAAAGCCCAATGGTTTCAGGCTGTGTATTTTGCAGCGACGTACCACCGTTAACCTGCTGCAGGGCATTTTGTAACTGGTCGCGCCATTCCGGCGAATTGATCGCCACTTTATCTGTGGCGGCGAGTTGCTGACGCTGCTGAGCGGCCACCTGGCTGACTGCCGCAACATGATTTAATGATGGCGCACTGACAGTGGTGCCCGCCCAACCTGCGTTGGGCGTGGTAGAGGTATTGCTGATGTCACCGCTGAAGCTGGCGTTAACGCTGCCGCCTGCCTGAATGACGGCACGAAGGCCGTCCCCGGTATACGTGGTTTCATATTCTGGTGCAGAAGACAACTGATAAGTCACTGTTGCAGATGAGTTGTTTCCCCTGAAAGGTGAGTTCTCTGAAGTCGGAGAAAAATATCGCATGTTACGGCTATCATTTAGCTTGTTTACGCCAATCCGCCCATCATATTTGTAAGTCAGGTAAGTACTGGTTACTCCATTTACCCAGGATTGATTATTGAGCGTTGTACCACTGAGTGAAATTGAATTACCTGCCAGAAGTGAGCTTGCGAGGTTATTGAGCTGGCCAGCAGTGACATCGAGATTTCGCCCTGCAGAGATACGTCCACTGCCTCCACTAGCCTGAGCCGTCACCGTGGTTGTCTCTGTTAGATAACATTTGACAGCTGCCTGTGCATTGGGAGCCAGATAGGAGTAATCATCAATTGAACCGTTGCCTTTACCAAAACTGCCGCCCGTTCGAACACTGATGATGTAATAGCCCAAATCATCTACATTCATCTTGCTCAACTGGTACTTTATCGATGCGCCTCCAATACCTGCAGGCAGTCCTGATATTTGCTGTGTATTCTGCTGGGTGGTAAGGCCCTCTCTTTGATTGAGAAGATTGGCCGTTCGCACTGTGATATCACCATTCTGCGACTCAATGGTCCCGGATGTATTCACTACCTCGCCGTTAGCATTCCCCGCCGCGTCGCGCTGCATCCACAGGCTGTTGCCCGCCAGCATATCGCCGCGCTGGTTTTGAATACTCTTAGCGTACAGGTATAAATTCTGCCCGGCATACAGCAGCGCGGTGTTCACAATGCTGCCCGGTGAAGTGATGGTGAGATTACCGCGCGTGCCGGTAAAGCCGTTGAGCGCCACGTCGCTCCGGCTGGTCAGCGCAACATTGCCGCCACCCTGCAGCGTGCCTGAACCATTCATATTGATGCGCTGACCACTCAGGCTGCTGTCGCCGGTGCCAGTGGTGAGCTGGCCATTGTTCGACAGATCGCCGCCTGCGTTCAGCGTCAGCACCTGCCCCTGTAACGTGCCCTGGTTGTCAATCGCACCATTGCTGCTGATGCTCAGACGGCCGCCTGCGGCCAGCGTGTTGCGGGCGGTAAAGCCGTTAATCAGTTTCAATGTCGCGTCGCCCAGCGCCACCACCTGTCCAAGCTGATCAAATCCCGTGCTTTCCAGCAGCAGAGTGCCGCCGCTGAACAGTTTTCCCGCGGCCTGCTGTGTCACACTTGTGGCTTTGACATTCAGCTGATTTGCGCCCAGCAGCGTACCGCTGTTGGTGAGCTGCGCGTAGTTCACCGTCAGGTTCCCACCCTGCGCGCTGCCCTGGTTCTGGAGGCTGGTGCCGGTGAGTGTCGCCTGCTGATCGGCCATCAGGGTGCCGCTGTTGCTGGCGCTGGCCGCATTAAGCGTCAGCTGAGAAGCCTGCAGCCAGCCGCTGTTGATCAGTTGGGGGGCGTTCAGCGTCAGATCCGCTGAAGAGAGCACTTTGCCGCTGTTATTGGTCAGGCCGCTGGTGGTGATGCGGCTGGTGGCGCTCTGAATCAGGCCGTAGTTATAGAGTTCGGGCGCGGTCAGCGTCAGGCCGTTCTGGCTGAGTAACGTGCCGCTGGCGTTGTTGGTGAGGCGTCCGCTGGCGTTTACCACCAGGCTGCTGTCGCCCTGCATACGCCCGCTGTTGGTGATACCGGCGCTGTTGAGTAAAAGGTCCTTACCCTGCATCCGGCCCGCGTTATTCAGGGTTGCTGCGTGCACATCCAGTGTACCGCCGCTCAGCAGTGCCGCGTTTTGCTGCTGCGTCAGCGCACCCGTCAGAGCGGTGGTAAGGCCGGTCACCCCGGAGATCTCACCGCTGTTTTCCAGCGTACCACCCTGAATCGTCAGGTTTTGCGCGATCCACTGTCCCTGATTAGTGAAGTTCAGCGCATTGAGCGTGGCTGTGCCATTCGCCGTGATTTTGCTGCCCGTGCCAGAGGCGAGCGTATCGCTCAGATCCAGCTGTAGATCGCCGGCGCTCTGAATGGCGCCACCATTGGTCAGACGAGTGGCATCCAGCAGGATCTGCTGTCCCTGCCAGGTGCCGTTATTGGTGACCGCGTCACCGCTGATGTGCAGCGTGCCCTGCGTCAGCAGCTGTCCGCCTGCATTGTTAACCAGCACGCGAGTAGGCTGGGCCTGCAAGGCAAGCAGCCGGAATCCCTGAGCAGGTGCCGGGCCAAGGGTCAGAGACTGCAACCCAATCAGGCTGCCCTGGTTAGTAACACTGGCGGGCCGGATGGCAAGCGTATCGCCCTGTATCGTCCCGCTGTTTGTCAGCGAACTGCCGCTGAGCGTGACATCTTTTTCTGCCAGCAGCTTGCCGCTGTTATTCAGATTCTGCGCATCAATCTGCGCTATGCCCTGAGCCAGCAGCTCGCCCTGATTATTCAGGTCTCCGCTGACCGATGCCGTGAGATCGGTGCTGCTCAGCAGCGATCCCTGATGCTGCCAGGTTCCCGCGCTGACATGCGCGCTTTCACCCTGCAGCGTTCCGGCGGTCTCCAGCGTGCCGGCATTCAGCTGCAGATCTCCCCCGGTCAGAGCCTGACCGCCAGAGTACTGAACCAGACGATCGGACGCCTGCGCATCCAGCGCAGTAGTTCCCTGCCACAGCCCCTGATTGCTCAGCGAATCGCCACGAAGCGTCAGGCTGTCGGCCATTATCTTCCCGCTGTTCGTCAGGCTGCTGGCCAATACGCTGGCAGATCCACCCGACAGCAGGCTGCCGCTGTTGTCCAGCAGCGTGTCAGAGGTGCCGCTCAGGGATCCAGTGCCGTTGATCGTGCCGCTGGTGGACAGTGCGGTGAAGTGATAGCCAAGGTTTTTGCCCTGCCACACGCCTGCGTTGCTGGCCGTGTCTCCCTTAAGGGAAAGCTCGCCGCCGCTGACAAGCTGTCCGTGAAGAAGGTTATCGAACTGGCCAAAATCTGCGGTCAGCAGCGCGTCTCCCTGCAGCAGGCCCTGATTCTGCAGCTTCGCGCCGGATGTTTTTACCTGCTGAGCGGCGACGGTGCCCGCGTTATTCAGAGTATTGACCTGAATGTCTGCCTGTTGCTGTGCCAGCAGCAACCCGCTGGCACTGTTGTCCAGTGATCCATCCAGACTCGCGTTCAGATTGGTTGCCGTTATGCGACCACTGTTGCTGACGTTGTGTCCGGTCAGACTCAGGTCACCCGCCACCTGCAGCAGACCTGCGTTGTTGAGCGTAACCGGCGCAAGAGAGAGCGAATCACCGGTGATCAGCTCACCCGTGGCGGTGTTCGTGACGTCCGTGCTGCTGAGCGAGAGCGCGCTGTTTCCCTGAAGCAGACCTGAATTTGTCAGCTGAGGCGCCGTGATGGTCAGACGATCTGCGGCCAGCGTACCGGTATTACTGAGCTGGCTGCTGTGCAGACTCATCGCCTGCTCGCTCATCAGCTTTCCGCTGTTATCCAGTGCGCCACTCACGCTGGCGCTGAGCTGGCTGCCCGCGCGTGCACTGCCCGCGTTCTGCCAGCTCTGCAGCGTCAGGTCAAGCTGGTCCGCCTGGATACTGCCCTGATTGTCCAGCGATGAGCCCTGCACCTCTGCCTTGCCTGCCGTCAGTAGCTGTCCGTTGCCCTGATTGACGAGCTTACCGCCCTGCAGCATCAGAGCATCGCTGCCCTGCATCAGCCCGCTGTTGACCAGATCGCCCTGCAGAGTGAGCGCCTGTGCCAGCAGCCAGCCGCTGTTGTCGGTGCTCCCTGCGTTCAATGCAATATGCTGCTGGCCCAGTATCTTGCCGCTGTTGGTGAGCGTGCTGGCGGCAATCGTGGCATCGCCGGCACTTAGCGCATTGCCGCTGTTCTGCCAGTCGCCTGCCGTCAGATCCAGCTGCTGACCCTGCAACTGACCGCGGTTATCCAGGCGGTCCTGCTTCAGCGTCAGCTGGCCACCGCTCAGCACGGTTCCGCTGTTCGTCAGCTGCTGGCCTGTTGCCTGAAGCGTCTGCTTACCCTGCAGCGTGCCGCTGTTCTCCACAATGGCACTGTTAACATCAAGCTGGCTGGCGGCTATCTGCCCGGCATTGGCAAGCGTGTCGTTGTTCAGCTGCACGGCATTATCCGCCAGCAACAGGCCACCCTGCTGATTGCTGAAGCTGTCATTGTCTGCGGTGATGCTGGCGGCGCTGATTTCTCCGGAGTTAGTGAGGCTGCCGCCGCTCAGGTTGAGGGCCGCACTGCTGGAAATCAGCCCGGCGTTGTTCAGCTCTGGAAGATCGAGTCCGAAACTGTTTTCAGAGATGACGGTGCCGTCTGCCAGGTTATTGAGGCGCTGACCGCTGAAGCGGAGCGCCGTTGTCCCCTGGATCAGGCCGTTATTGTCGGTTTCACCGCTGCTGAGTTGCAGCGTCTGCTGGCTGAAAATGCTGCCGGTGTTGTTCAGGCTGCCGGTCGTTAACGCCCCGTCCGCCAGACTCAGCACCTTTCCGCTGTTCAGCCAGCTGTCTGCACTGACATTCAGCAGTCGGCCCTGAAGTGAACCCGCGTTGCTGAGCGCGGTGGTATCCAGCGACAGCTGGTCTTCGCTGAGAAGGGTCCCGCTGTTGGTCAGCTGCTGGCTCTGTGTCTGCAGCGTCTGTTTTGCCTGCAGCGTGCCACTGTTATTGATGGTGTCACTGTTGACGCTCAGTTTGGCGGCGGCCATTTTACCGCCGTTGGTCAGCTGCTGGTTATTCAGCTGCAATGCCTGCCCGGCGAGCAGCGAGCCGCCCTCGTTATTCAGTATCACATCATTAAACGCGGTGAGATTGTCGGCGTTAATTTCGCCCGAGTTCGTCAGGCTGTGACCGCTCAGCGTCAGCGTTGTACCGCTGCTGATGAGGCCGCTGTTAGTCAGCGCCGGGAGATTCAGTGAAAAGGCATTGTTGGAACTGAGTGTGCCGCCGCTGAGATTGTTCAGGCTGCTGCCGCTGAAGCTGATCGCAGTGGTGCCCTGCAACATACCGCTGTTCTCGGTCTGTGCACTGCTGATATCCAGCACCGGCGCAGAGAACACGCCCTGATTGAGAAGACTGTTGCTCACCGTCGTCAGGCTGCGGGTTGCGGCGACGCTCGCACCCTTGCTGTTCTGTAACGTACCCGCTTTAACGCTGATGGTACTCGCGGCCAGCGCGCCGCTGTTGTTCAGTTGCCGGGTATCGACGGAAAGGTTGTCAGCCGCGGTGAACTGACCGCTGTTACTGATTTGGTTCTGAGCCTGAAGCTGAATACTGCTGCCGGCGTTGACGCGGGTGGATTGATCCGCTGCCAGGTTCGCGCCACTGAGCCGGATGTCGCGGCCCGCCGTCAGGCTGGTACCGCCGGTGGTCAGATTGCCTTTTGCTGTGACAGCGATCCCGGCATCACTGACCAGGGTTCCTTTACCCAGCGTGGCATCCTGCTGCGCATTGACAGTGATTTGTCCGGTGGCTTTGTTATCACCGTTGAGCGCAACCGATGCGCCATTCGCCGTCAGCGCGCCACTGCTCAGGCTGTTACCCAGCGTCAGCTTACCGTTCGCATCCAGCTGAATATCACCTTGCTTCGCGGCCAGATTGCCGAGGTTCACCCCCACGCCCTTCTCGCTTGACACCAGATGGATGCGGTTGGCGTACATGCCGCCCAGCGCGCCGGTATCGACCGCCACCGACGGCACCGCGCCCTCGCCGGCTATCGGTGTGACCGAACCGTTCGCGCCCACGCGGTTGGCCCCGACGGTGACGGACAGATCCTTCGCGTGGATCCCGGCGTTGATCTCGGTGGCGCGCGCGACGATCGACACCGCGTCGGCGCCGCTGCCGTCCAGCCCCTTACCTTCAACGGTGACCGAGCCCTTCGTCACTTCCAGGGAGGAGAGGTTGCCGTTTGCATCCAGCTGCGGTTTACCGGTGGTCAGCGTGACGTTCGGCGTGTTGATAAAGCCGCAGCCGTTACAGGTGATGCCGTAGGGATTGGCGACGATAACGTTAGCCGCTTTGCCCGCCACTTCGGTGTAGCCCTGCAGCTGCGAGCGGTTCGCGCCCGTCACTTCGTTGATGATCGCCTGCGCTTCGTGCCCGGCTTTCAGGTTGGGGTTGTTCTGGATCAGGCCGCCGAGCTGCGTCTGATTGAGCTGGCCGGTGGCATTGTTGAGGATCAGCCCTTCCTGGCCGACGTTGTACTGCTGGTACTGGTTGTGCGAGACGCCGGCTGCGTTCGGCGTGGCGATATTGACCACCGGCACGCCGTTGCCCGCCGCATCCATCTTCGTACCGGGCGTTACCGGCGTAATTTGGGCCGCCATGGCGGGCAGCATCGGCTGCACCGCCACCAGATAACAGATGAGATAGCTCAGCGCGCGACGGGCGAGGGAAACGGGTTGACGATCGTCCATAATCTTTGCCTCTTAGAAAACCAGCCCGACGCGGGCGTAGATGCTGACGTGATCCGGCTGCAGGTGGCCGGGATAGCTGAGCGGAATGCCGACGGTGTACTGGGTGTAGAAGTAGCGACCCCGGGTGGTGAGGCCCACCGCGCCACCCCAAATCGTGCCGGTCGATTCGCGATTCTGCGCGTCGCTCTTCAGCCAGCCGCCGTCGACGGCGGCCAGCACGCTCACTTCACCGAGCACCGGCAGCGTGAACAGGCTGTAATCCAGTTCATTACGCAGGTAGCCGCCTTCATCCCCGGAGAGGTACTGCTCCTTAAAGCCGCGCACCGAGCTTTCGCCGCCGAGCGTCAGGCGCTCGCTGCCGTAAAGCCGGTCCGGTGACCACTGGCCGTACACGCTGCTGAGCCACCACAGGTTATTCGTCAGCGGGCGCTGGAAGCTGCCGCTGAGGCTCCACTTGCGAAACTGCGCCTTTGGCAGGTCACCGGTTTTGCCGTCATCGCTTTCGGCATCAAACCACGGCATGCCCCGGCTGAAGGCCGGGTTGAGGGTGGCCACGCCGCCGAACATTTTCTGCGTGTGGTTCAGCCCGAGCTGAAGGCTGGTGATTTTGCGGCTGCTGCTGGTGAGCAGCGTGTTATTAAGGAAGTTGTGGCTGGTGTAGTGGTTCAGGCCCAGCTGCACGCCGGTTTTGATATCCCCGTTGCGGAACAGCACCCAGGAGGCGTTCAGGCGGTGCGCGACGTTGTCACCGTTGCTGAGCCAGGTGAAGCCGTTGTTGATGAAGCTGCTGTGATAGCTGCTCCAGCTGTAGCTGTAGTCGAGCAGGCCGTAGCCGTACGGCACGCTGACGCCCGCCTGCAGGCTCTGCGCGTCGCGCCATTCACTGAAGGCGCTGCTGCGCGCGCCGCTGATAAACCAGCGGTCGGCCAGTCCCAGCAGGTTGTTGCCGGTGAGCGAGGCGTTCAGCTGGCCCACGCCGGTGCTCTTCTGTCCGCTGTTATCAAAGCCCAGCGAAGCGCTGAGCGGAAACTCCGGTTTTGCCGTGAGGTTCACGGCGGAATATCCCGCTTTAGGCGACGGCTGAATTTCAATCTGTACCGGCGTGGAGCGTACGCGGTTAATCTGCTCCATGCCCTGCTCAATATCGCGCAGGTTAAGTATCTTTCCTTCAAGGCCGGGAAACGCCATTAACAGCGCGCACGGATGCTGACCGTCGAGGCGTATTTCGTCGAGCTTTCCTTCCAGCACCGGAATAACCAGCTCGCCGGAGGATAAATCCTGCTCGGTTAAAAACGCCCGGCTGGTAATATAGCCGCGCTGCAAATACCAGTCGGAAATGGCGTGAACCAGCGAATTAATTTCCGTTAAGTTCAGGCAGCGATTTATCCAGGGCGCGGTGATATTCTGCTGCTGGCTCTGCGACAGTAAAGACGCATTGCGGATGATAATATCATGGACGGGGAAACACGGTCCGGATGCGTTTAAACCCCCATCCGGTGCGGTCTGAGGGGCAACCGCGTTCCACAGCGCGTCGCGCTGATGCTGGTCCTGCTGCAGGCGCTGTTGCTGCTGATTCTGGATATAATCCCGGTCGCCCGGATTTAACGGCGCCGCGACTGCCGAAGCCGTTAATAAACTGACGCAAAGCGCCAGTAACTTCCCTGTATTTGCCATCATAAAGACTTAAGTGAAATTGATTGTAAATGTTTTGTAAGCTTGTTTGTGCAGAATATCACCTAAACAATCAGAAAGTTCCTGATGGGGCTATAAAACGAGAATGGAGTTAAGATTTTAATTAGGTCGGGATTATTTCTCAGACTAACTCAAATATAAAGCTGGTAGTTTTAGGTTGAAGACAAAAGCAAATATTTATCCGGATTATTTGCATCGTTCTTATTAGCAACAGAACTGAAATCAAGCGCGCAGCGTCTCTGATTGATTAGTAAAAGCGTAGCGTAAGCATCTCTGAGAGCAGCAGACTGAGCACCTTTCGTGCCCGTCGGACGGTATCCGTTCTTCAGACCGGCCGGATTTTGGGTTTCGGCTGAGGTGGGATTTTAGCGGTTATGCCTGTATCGAGGTGATGAATTGTCGGGGATCCCGCGAGTGCCGGTGCATCCATCAGCATACCTCTCCTTGTTCGCAACGTCATTGTTAGCTTCTTAAACAGCGTGGGGTATCAACTGGTCACTTATGGCCGGGAGGCATTCAAAATGGCGGTTGATCGCTTCGATGAAGCACGAAGTTCTGAACATCATAATTATGTTAAATTATGAATCCGAAACCGTTTTTGTCACCCAACCTTTTCCCTTCCCGGCACTTCTTCTTCAGCGACATGTACTTCATCCACAATTTTGCGCCTGAGCTGCTGAAATCCAACCTTTTCCCTTCCCGGCACTTCTTCTTCAGCGACATGTACTTCATCCACAATTTTGCGCCTGAGCTGCTGAAATTGGCCTAATTTGCTGAGAGGCAGCAATGCCCCTCAGCTTGCTCGCTATGTCCTTATTATAAGAACACTTGTAAACCACACTACATCTGCGATTCACTTCTCTCCAAAAGCCCTTTTGCTGAAGCATTAGTGGCTCTCATTAGCTCTTCCATATTTACACCCTGCAGTTTCCCATCTGCTTTGAGAATGCGACCGTCGACAATGACGGTCTCAACATTTGTCGGCTGAGCTGAGTAGACGATTAGCGCTGCCGGGTCGCCTCCGCCAAAGCCTGACATGTTCAGAGTATTGGGATTGATTATCTGAATGTCTGCCCGCTTACCTTCTTCCAAGGTACCGGTTGATGCGCCCAATCCAATCGATTCAGCAGAGCGACGTGTTGCCAGCGTCAAAAGCTCGCGCGGGTCTGGAAGTGATTCATCTTTAGCATAACCGCTTTCAGTCAGCGCAGCTGTGCGGAGCGTCTCGAACATGTTAGCCCCGCCAGACAATGCATTCCCATCTATGCCAAGCCCCTGCCTTTCAACGCCCTTAAATTCATCAAGCAGCGTCAGCCCATATCCGACGCGTTGTTCGCTGACCGGTGTTAACACCAGCCCGCCGCCCGCTTCCTGCAGCGAGTTTAATTGCTGCGGGAGCGCATCGCTTGCGTGTACGACTGTCAGCGTCGGCGATAAGTAATGACGATCTATCAGTGCATCAAACATTGCGTGAGCATCACCGCTGACATGCACCTGAATCGGCAGTTTGTGCTGAACAGCAAACCTGTATTCTTCATCCCGCATTGCCCAGTTCTGCTGGCTGGATAAATCTCGGGGGACCCTCCATCCCAACCCAAGTTGGACACGGCTGGTTGACTGCTTTTCAAGTTCAGCCAAGTGCTCCAAGTCGATCATGTTTTTCGTGGTTTTATCAGGACCGCCGTAATACATAATGGCGCGAATGCCGCTCTTTTCTAGTGCCCTGAAGCCAGCATCACCCCAGGCAGGACCATGAATATTATCAAAGAAATCGCCCGTCGTAGTGACGCCTGACTGTAACAGTTCAAGCGAACCAGAATACATTGCGTGCCAGATGTCATCCGGCTGCATCGCCTTTGCCAGCTTGTTACTGACAGGGAAAAATTTCCCCTGCTTATTTCTGAACTGGCCACGCATGGTAGTAACCCACAAGTGATTATGAGCATCGACAAAACCCGGCATAACATACTTACCGCGGGCATCAATGACCTTCGCATCGGGGGCGACGAGATTTTTGCCAATCTTCACTATCTGGTTATTGCGCACCAGAATGTCGGTAAATGGCTGGTCCTCTCCGTGAACTGTCATGGGTATAAGGTAACCCTGGCGGATGAGTAAAGTGTTATCTGGGGCGGCGGTCAGCGAAGCTGAGAAACAACTGGCGGTAAACAGCATAACTCTCAGTTTTGAGGCCATACATACTCCTTCTTGGGTTAATGGTGATAACTCAGAGTATAGGCACTGCCGTTATGCTGATGAAAAAGCTGCCCCCAAATTATTTTTGACGAAAAAAACCAACAGTTAGTTTTCATAGTCTGGCGTATCACTCCATGAAAATGTCGTTGATATCAACTCATTCAATGCGGCTCTTCGTACTGAATACAACCGTGATGATAAAAATAACTAGCAATCGGAATGGTCAGGTTAAAAATGTTAAAGTATTATCAAAGCATTTAGAATCTGACCTTGCTGTTTCTAAAAAAAAAGTATAAAATCATAATAATGGTTAATTATCCAAGAGATTTAGAAGCCCACTAGATTCAGCATTTATCTTGTTTTTCTCTGAAATGTAGACTGTGTTATAAATGTGTTGCATTGCGTTTTTTGTAATTGAATTAAATTTAGTAATGTCGGCAGTGGTAAGGAAATCACTAATCATTATTTTTAGAAGATTTTCACTTTTGGTGTTAATATTTTCAAGATTAGATTCATTTGACATTATTTCAATGAAATTTGAAATGAATTCGTTCTCGTGATTATCTATATCAAGAAAAACTTCAGGCCAAGGAAAAAGCATAGGGATTGCGAAGCCTCCTAACTCTGGGACTCCATTTTCAAATCTTACATGGATGTCGGCGTCAAGTAAAAAATCATCAACAAACTTTTTCGCCGATTTTTCGAAATCATCCCCCCAGGATTCAACACCAATACTACTTAATAGAGGTAATAGCATGTGTTTTGATGCATCTGATTCATCTATATCCATTAGAAATGAAGCAATGTTATAGTAGTTCGTATCATGTTTTATTATTTTTTCTTTCAAAAGATCATAAAATTTTGGTTTAATTTCAGTGGGTAATGATTTTATGAACTCGGCAGAGTGAAATTCTGCTATTGATTTATGTAGAAAGGAGTAAGTTTGATAGCCATCACTTTGTATTAAGCATGTAACATCTACAAAATCATCAAATAAAGATTCTGCTTCAGACTCTAAATTTTCAGTAATCCCTTTTTTCTTGAGTGTTGCTTCCATATTAGCAAGTGCGTCCAGCCTTTTAGTTGTCAACATATTTTTCTGAGTGGATATGAAGCAGAAGGTACAGAAGGAATCATAAGCTTGCTTGTGACTTAGGGATGATTTTTTCTCACGTTCATAATTTTTAATTTTATCGTGTCTTATATAAAGTGTCATAAATAGATTTTCGTAAAATTCAACTGCATTTTTTGGTATTCTATCCATATATGGGTAACATATATAAAATAGAGTTACAAGAATGGGTGATAACAAAACTGAGCAGAGTTTTCTATCTGAGTCAATTTTTTCAATGACCTGATCTGTATCTCTTTCACTAATTGCGTTGTTGTGTTTTTTTAGTTTTTTAATTATGGATTTTATTTCTTCTTTATTTAAGTTGTTAACATAGTAATTGGTTATACCAATTGTATTACACACCTCAGTGCCAGGGCGAGAGGTAATGACTAATTTTGAATTCATAGATGAATTTATATATGAAATTTCATTAAGGATGCTATTTCTTTTAGCATGTGATATTTCATCAAAACCATCTAGAAATAATGTAAATCGACCTGATTGTAAAACTTCATCAACGTGTTTTGTTTCAGCTTTAAATCCCCACTTTGCAAAAAGTCTTTTTATGTAGTTCTGAATGCCTTCATGTTCTGCTTTTTGAAGTTCAATAAATAGAGGGAAGGATTGAGCGCATTTTATGTTCTCGGAAAATATCTTTCTTAAAATTGTACTTTTTCCCTGGCCGGCGATTCCTATTATATTAGAGATTTTTTCGTTAAATTCAATAAAACCTTCGCCAATAGTGAACTCTTCTGCAGGTTCGCGTATAGTGCCATTTTTTCGTATGCGAAGTGGGTTATAGATATCATCTAAGAAGACATCACTTTCATTACTATGTATCGTTCGCATCCTTGTAGTGATAGCTACATGATCGATCAGGTATTTGATTGTTCCATCTTGGCTGTCAAAGTGCCTTAAGACTGCTCTTGCATTTAAATTGTTTTTCCCCCAGTTATTCAATAGCGTGGCTGTAAGCTGTTTAAATGCAGAAGTAATTCCTATTCTTCCAAGGTTAAGCAGTAATGATGTTTCGTCCATTTTGTTCTCATGTTTTTTGTAAGAAGCAAATTTTATTTGCTTAAAGTGTGATGTTGGCTATTAATTCCGTATAACTGGGAATATTTTATATCATACTTTTATGATAATAATCAACCAATTGTACCTTTATGGAATCTAATTATCAGTTGTTAGATTGATTAACTTTAAGGTATATATTTTTAAGCTTGAGCATATATAAATGCCTCAGAAGACGTTAGAGCTTAATTGGCCTAGTTACTCAATGAAAGCATCCCTTTACACAAAATGAGAACTATGTAGCAAGGTATCTTTTACACAGATTATTTTCGCTCTCATTAGATCCTGCCAATTAAATTATCCTGTTGCTGATACTATCCAATTAACATTTTATTAGTGAATACATTGCTTATGATCAAACGATCACTACAGGAACTGCCATGTGGTTTTGGCTTCATATAATTAGGCTTATAAAAAGTAGGTCTTACCAACGCTCTTCACAGCCTCCCCCTCGTAAGCCTGCAACTACTACTAGATCATTTTCACGATCCTAACTTCATATAATAAGGATTTTATGAAGCGGGATTGCCAAGCACTCACCTACAGATCGTAAGCTCTCCTAAATTTCTAACCTTATATAATTATACTTATATTAGGCCAGACAGGAGCTCGGAAACCCTGTATCATGCGGATCCGGGCCGGATCCTGACCTTAATGGCCATTTATACGCAACGGCGAGAAACTAAGGCTGTCCTGCCGATAGCGGGAGCGAACGCAGGCGGTTAAAAATCCGGCAGCGCTACGTAAAATCTGATGGGCATCTCCCCTGCTCTTTCCTCAGAATTTACGTAGCGTTGTTTTCTGATAAGCGGACGAATACTGAGTAAACATGAACGATATATCCGGTTTTAGCGGTCTGGCCCTCAGCGGCGGCGCCGGTGACGATCTCACGGCGAAGCTGGCGGCGTTCGTCCGGTATCGCGAGGCTTTTTCACCCAACACGTGGCGCCAGTTGCTGAGTGTGATGCGGATCTGCTGGCGCTGGGCTCAGGAAAACCGGCGATCGTTCCTGCCTATGTCACCGGAGGACATGCAGGACTACCTGTTTTATCTCGAGTCCCTTGGCCGGTCAACTTCGACCATATCGGTACACGCGGCGCTAATGTCAATGTTACACCGTAACGCCGGGCTGGTCCCGCCGACCGTTTCTCCCGACGTTGTGCGTGCAAAAAAGAAAATAAACCGTACGGCCGTCATCTCCGGCGAGCGTACCGGCCAGGCGGTACCGTTCTGCCGGCCGGATCTGAACCGTCTCGATGCAGCCTGGAAGAGCTCTCCCCGGCTCCAGCACCTGCGGGATCTGGCTTTCGTGCACGTGGCGTACAGCACATTGCTGCGTATGAGCGAGTTATCGCGACTTCGCGTACGTGACATCTCGCGCGCGGCTGATGGGCGCATCATCCTTGACGTGGGCTGGACCAAAACCATCCTTCAGTCAGGCGGCATCGTGAAGGCGCTCAGCGCGCGCTCTTCTGAGCGGCTGATGGACTGGATTAATGCGGCGGGTCTGGCTGGCGAACCCGACGCGGTTCTGTTTTGCCCCATACACCGGTCTAACAAAATTACGTCAGTCACTGAAGTGCCCATGAGTGCGCCCTGCCTGGAAGATATCTGGCGCCGCGCCAGACGCCAGGCAGGCGAGACGCACCGAGTGAAAACTAACAAAGGACGCTATTCCAGCTGGAGTGGTCACAGCGCACGCGTCGGTGCCGCGCAGGATATGGCGAGAAAGGGCATTTCGATCGCGCAAATTATGCAGGAGGGCACCTGGACGCAGACTCAGACGGTGATGCGTTATATCCGTATGGTGGAAGCACATAAAGGCGCAATGGTCGGACTAATGGAAATGGATAACTGGCCTGATTAGAAGGCATCCATCTTAATAATCAGTCTTGCAGTACCACACCACAACGCCCTGAATGTGCGGATATTCAGATTAGCGCGGCCAGAGGTCTTAACCGGGATACCGTCTCCGGAAGTTGCTGCCGTAGCAGGCAATCAAGATATTCATCTGGGGTGAAAGGCGGAGACAAGAGGCTGGCGCGCTGCCGACGGGCTGCGTCTATCACAACAGTGATGTCCAGTTCGGTGAGATCCGTGATAAAGCTGTCAGGGTGAATGGCTCGCAGATTCCATACCGACAGCACCTCATCAGGAAAATCCCTGAGGTTAAACGTCACAATCCCTTCCGCCTGAGCCACAATTGCAGCCGCGACAACATGTCTGTCGTCCTCATCAGGCAATCCCCTGATGGATTCAATCAGAGACTGATATCCGGTTACCAGCGCATCGGGCACGTGACGGTCCATTAAGGCACGGACACGCTCCAGCTGGGCCCGGTTAAGTTCGGTACGATTGAGCAATACGTTTCGGATCCACTCTTCATGGATATCTTCACTCCATCTAGCGCGAAACTGCCCTCCGGCAGCAAGGTACATCAGGAAGCTGCGCAGCGGTGCGGGGTATAGAACGCAGGCATCAAATACTACGGTATAACCTGAGCTCATTCGTAACCCAGCCCAAGTTCCTGATCGAGGGCACCCAACTCATCAAGCGCTTCATGCCTTTGATTTACCAGTTTGTTGCGGTATGCAAGCGCATCCACGTAGCGGATTTTACGGCGGTTTCCCGTACGGTGGTAAGGCAGCTCCCCATTGTCCAGAAGACGGATCAATGTAGGACGCGAAATGTTCAGGAGATCGGCTACTTCCTGTGTTGTCATTTCTGCCCCTACCGGCACAAGACGCACGGCGTTTCCTTCACCCAGCTCGGTGAGCACATCAACCAGCATGCGCAGCGCGCTGACCGGAATGCTGACATTATGGATCTGGCCACGTTTGTCAGTGAGTGAAACCTGCTGAGACTCTGCACGTGTTTCAAGTACGGCGGAGAGTTCCCGGCTACACAGGCGCGCAAGTTCCGCTTCCTGCAGAGAAGGAAGCTTATTCTGAAGTTGTGTCATATGAACACCTCCTGTATCTATTATTCGAAATTTTCGCAAATGATGGCGTCTTATGCAACAGCATTATGAAGTGATGGTGTGGCTTTACGCTCGGGGCTATAAAGCCAGGCAGCGCAGAGACAGTGGGGTCTGTTTTCCCTTTTAAGCAGTTCTCACCCTATCAGTTACAGTCAGCTATTGGTCGTAAATATGCCGTCCCTGAAGTCTGCAGGACAAAAGATCTCATCTCAGTGGATTATTTTATGAAGTCTACAGCCACGTCAGCCGATAATCGCTGATATCGCAACTGCCCCGGTGTATGACGGGTTCATTATTCCAGAAGTCGTCTGCAGTTTGATTTCTGCAGGTTTATCTACAACGCTAAGCATGGTTGCCATACCTAAAATGAAACTCTTTATCCTGGAAATAATGGACTTCAGTAACGGCGGTGACTGATAAAGGGTTTCTCTCACAATACGTATTGAGGTTAATCAGTATCGACAGTCTAAAGCGGAGTTCAAAAGAATGAGCGTTGTGATCAAACCTACGCTTTCTGCCGTTTGGTCAACTGACGCCCGTGGCATCTGTATTGCCATTCAGGAAAGCCCTGAGGACCTGCTCCCCGCACTGAAAGGCGTTACGCTGAGTGCCTGGCTTGAGTTCGCACAAGCTGATGATGATGAAACGATTGCCCAGCAACTTACTGCAGCGCTGGAAATGTTAACCCCTTTCCATATTGAAGTGCCTGTTAACTGCCTTGACGGGACAACCCGTCGGGTGCTCCTGTCTGGTCTGCCGGAATGCCACACCAGCAGTTCTCTCAGCCATTTCAATGGATTTATCCTTGATATAACCGGTCAGCGTAAAGCACTCGAGGATGCTCTGCGTACGGCAACCGAGTACCGGCTGTTGATTGAAAACAGCACCGACTTAATTGCGCATTGTGACAAGGACGGCAGATACGTTTCGATTTCGCCCTCTTACAGCGAAATGATTGGTTGGTCAGTGGATGAGATAGTCGGCAAGCGCGTGGTGGATTTCCTCCATCCTGACGATCGCGTACCCGCCGGAAATGCACTGGTGCACATCTTTGACGGTGGTGTACTGCCGGACGTCGTAGAGGTACGTAAACGACACCGGGACGGCCATTACATTACGCTTGGTACTAAAGCCTGTGGTGTCAGTGATCCCTCTACGGGCGACAATATCGGCGCCGTGCTGGTGTCACGCGACATCACGCGTGATATGGAGAAGATCAGGAAACTTGAGAAACTGGCTACCCGGGATACGTTGACCGGATTGCCTAACCGGGCCTGGATTTACGATAAAGTCAGAAGGATGCTTTCTCAGGAAGAAGATCCTTCTTTCACCACAGTGCTTTTTATCGATCTTAACGGGTTCAAGCCGGTTAACGATACCCTGGGGCACGCAGCGGGTGACTTATTGCTGCAGCAGGTGAGTGAGCGATTAAAACATAGTATGCGCCCGGGGGACTCAGTGGCGCGCCTCGGGGGAGATGAATTTGTCGTAGCCGCGAAATGCCGCAATCGCAAGGCGGCTTCAGCGGTTGCGCAGCGTCTTATTGACTGCCTTCAGAAGCCATTCGTTATCAACAAAATGGAGGTAAAGATCGGGGCGTCCATAGGAATCAGTCTTGCGGGACTCGGTTCTGCATCCGTTGATCAGTTATTTGATAGCGCTGACAGGGCGATGTATAAGGCGAAAGCGAAACGTACAAGTTCTTATCAGTTCTTTGATGACTGGACCGCATTCCATTTTGAATAACTCAGCAGGATTGCGTGAAGCATATATCTTCAGGATTTGCGTTATGGCACGTGTGTTATGGTTCAGTCCGGTGCAAACCGGCTTGCATTAATAAATAGCAGTCCCTGCTGATGACGTCATGGGCTTTTAATTCCTAAAAGCTATCAGGAGGTCCGCCTGGTAGCATAGTTCGCTTAAACAAGGAAAATCATTAACGCCTCCTGACCCTGATATGAGAGCCGGACCCTCTCACGAAAAAACCGGCACGTGGCCGGTTTATGGGTGAGACTTAATGGCTACCACTTATAGTGGTTGGAATCTTCCCAGTCCTTTAACTCTTTTTCAGCCTGATCCTTGCCGTAACCGTAACGTTCCTGGATGCGGCCGACCAGCTGGTCGCGCTTTCCTTCCGCGACGTCCATATCGTCATCGGTGAGTTTGCCCCACTGTTCTTTAACTTTGCCTTTGAACTGCTTCCAGTTACCGCTGATGCGATCTTCGTTCATATCGGTCTCCTTCGTTAATTCCCGGGTTGCCGCCTGGCAATCCCTGTGCAGAACTTAATGCTAATCAGTATGGTTCATGCAGGGCATTTTTCCTGTCATACATCACACTCTCGGAATTTTCCTGAGATAAGACCAGCATAGACGTGCACTGTCTGAAAACGGTAACGCTCCCACTGATAGCTGCTTTTTAAGGACGGCCCCCGCTCCCTAACCGCAACTCTACACTGCCCTGAGAATGAGTTATGTAACGCACACAGTTTATTCAGATAATGATCCCCTTAAGTGCTGTATGGGAATCTATAGACGGACCAGGGCCCGTGCGTTGCATCGTTACCCTTATTGTTATCTGCCAGATGCTCAATCTGGGGCGCAGGCACGTAGATCCATCCGTCAGTAATGACAAGCGCGTCAGGTGTTATCAGCCTCTCATCCTGTATCAGCGTCTTTAGTGTGCCGTCAGGCTGCAGTAAGTCGACAGAGCGTTTCTCCACATTGGAGAGGTAAATGTTTCCGGCAGCATCGATGGCAGATCCCCCTATCGACGGTATATCCGCGACTTTCTCAATATGCCTTTCCAGTGCCTCATCGCTTAAACGGTTATCTTTTAATGATGCCGTGGGGATGCGGTAGAGTGGCCCCGTAGGCGTCGCATAGTAGAACCACTGGCCGTCAGGGCTGACCTCAATGACATCACTGTGGACGGTGGGTCGTTTTCCGGCTTTATCCTCAAGAATTCGTCCGTTATAGCCTTTCTGAGCGAGTCCTTCTGGTTTACGCAGCAAGGCACTTCCGGACAGTCTTCTTATGGTTTCACCGGTATTCAGGTCATGGATGATGACGCCGCCGAGCCCGGAATCGGTGACATACACTAAGTTATCCTGTATACGCAGGTCGTTAGGTGCGCCACCCTGCGGTAACGCTTTCTCATCAAACCGGATAACTTTTACCGCTTTGCCTGTTGCGATGTCGAATGCGACGAGTTTTGCCGCACCCTTTGACGGACTTTTACCCTGAGGAGCCCCCTGATCGACAACCCACAGTAAGCCGTCGCCGAAGTTGTGACAGGCGTTTACGTTGACAAGGCTGTCCAGTCCTTCATTACCCGGCTTCCATTCATTCCAGTGATTCCCCGGGAAAGGCGCCGGGCCAGATGGTGTCACGCGCGCAAGCGCCGGCGACTTCTCATGTCCTCTGAAGCGCGGGAAATTGAGGAACAAATCGCCCCCGGGTGTGACTGCGATACCATTGGCAAGCCAGGGAGAAGTCGCCGCAACCTGCAGTCGCGGGCTAACCATGGACTCAGCCACGGCAAAGGCTGTGCGCGACAGGCATAGTGTGGCGATCCCGCCTGCAATAAATTCACGTCTCTGCATCGTCTGGTCTCCGGTAAGTGGTATCAGGCTTCTGGTATCCAGCGCTGCTGAGTGGCTTCTGCGTCGTACCGTATGCCTGAAGGCAGAGTGATGAGCTCAATGAGGACACCAAAGGGTGTCATGCCAAACCACGTCTGATTGCCTGTTCCCTCCTCCTGAGCGAAACAGTCGGAAGGGCCTTCAAGCATCTCAGCGCCATGTGCCCGCATTCTTTCTGCTGCCTGGTGAATGTCATCTACATACACAGATAAGTGGTTAATACCCGGTAAGCCCGGATGAGCAGAACGATCCTTTGCGGGAGGCTCTGTCTGAAATAATTCAACGTTGCAGCCATTCTTCAGCCGCAGCATGGACAGTCCGGTAAGCCTGAGTTCTGCCGGGAAACCATTGAGAGGCGCCATTTTTTTGCCCGGAACAAACTTCTCGGCGTCAGAGGGCGGAACGATGCGATAGAGCACTGAGGCATCCAGCGCGCCGGTGAAGAAATTTTCTGCCTGCTTCAGGTCTGAAACGGTAATGCCAATGTGTTCAATTCCGCGGATCATCAGTTTTATCCTTTTAGGGTAAATTATGAGGGACTGCCGGCCCTTATCCGTTGAGCCGGCGCCTTGCCCTCAGTAACAAGGGTTAAGGTCAGGCGTGGTCAGTCAGCGCCTGTGCCGCACAGATGAGGGCCAGGTGGCTTAACCCCTGCGGCATGTTGCCGCGCCACTCGCCGCTGCGGACATCAAACATTTCATTAAAGGTTTCCACATTGCCGCGCTGGCAGAGCTTATCCAGAATCTCATCCATAGCGGTTTCGGCTGAGTGCGCTTCACCCATGGCCGCCAGCGCCTCGACCAGCCAGAAAGAACAGGCAATAAACGTGCTCTCCTCCTGCTCGGCGCCGCTGTAGCGGTAAAGCATCGCGCTGCTGTAGCCCAGGTCCTCCCTGATGGCACGATAAGTGGCGCGCATGCGTTCCGGGTTAACCGTGTTGCCATAGTGATGTACCAGCGCCAGCGCGGCATCGAGCCTGCCTTCGCTGTGGGGATAGAAGAGATAGGCCTGTTTTCCCTCAGACCAGCATTGCAACTCAATCCATTCACTGATGCGGTCCCGCTCCCGCTCCCAGCGCTTCACCCAGGTGGGTTCAATATGCTTCGCGTTGGCCAGTGAAACCGCTCTGTCGAGCGCCAGCCAGCAGGCCATTTTGGAGTGGGTATAATGCTGTTCTTCTGGCAACTCCCAGATCCCGCTGTCTTTCTGGCGCCACTGATCGGCGCAGTAATTTGCCAGTTCTCCCAGCATGCGTGACGTTTCAAGATCCAGAATATGGCCGGCACGAATGAAGAGTTCTGCCGTGGCCAGCATGTCGCCGTACATACTCAGTTGAACCTGATCGCGTGCGTTATTGCCGATACGAACCGGAAGCGAATGCTGATAACCGCGTAAGGGGGGGTAACTTTCTGCGGGCACTTCCCCGCCTTCCAGCGTGTAGCAGGCGCGAAGCTGAGTGCCGTGGCGTATGATGGTTTTGGACAACCAGGAGAATGCGGCTTTACAGTCCTCAAGCGCGCCCAGGAAGACGAACGATTTGATAATCAAACAGGCGTCGCGCACCCAGGCGTAGCGATAGTCGTAATTCTTCTCACCGCCAATGCCCTCAGGCAGCGAGGTCGTCGCCGCAGCGGCCAGAGCACCGGTTGGCGAATACCAGAGGAATTTAAGAGAGAGGGCTGAGCGACGTACATGATCGGCATAGCGCCCCGCATAGCTCAGGCTGTGCGTCCAGTCGCGCCATGCCGTATGGCTGGTTTCAATACGGGCATCAATGGCCGATAAGTCAGGAACAGCCAGCGGTTCCCGCTCCGTCACCAGCAGGGCGACCAGAGAGTGACTTTCAGGACGTGTGCGAAGCGTCGCGCAAATCATTCCATCGTCGCGCTTTGTAATCAGCCAGTCCTCAGATGTCCGCAGCATCGCCATCAGGTCAGCAAGATGATAAACGTCCCCCTGTTCGGTATTGTCCCGCCAGGGAGAGCGTGTTTCGGCAACGGTGCCGAACCGCAGCGTCAGGTTCAGTTCAACTTCACCCTCAATCCCTTCAATTCGTCTTGCCAGTTCGCTCCAGGGCAGCCGACCGGCCAGCGTGCTGTTAATCGACTCCGTGATGAGTACGCTGCCATCCGGCGTAATAAACCGGGTTTCAAGCACGTTGCTGTCGGGGCGGTAGGCACGCTCCGTACGATATTCTGCTGAGGGTTCTATCTGGAAAAAACCGCCGATTACCGGATCAAGCAGGCGGTCAAACAGTGGCGGTGAGTCAAGGTTAGGCGCGCACCACCAGTCAATGGCGCCATCCGGGGCGATGAGTGCCACAGAGCGACCTTCGCCAATGGCCGCATAGTCCCCAAGACGCGCAAATCCGTCCTCGCGCATCGGCGATCGTAATACCTGATTATTCATTGCTTTTCCCTGCATGCTGAGACGACAACGTGGCCTCGAGCGGCCACGTTCTTCAAAAAATCCTGCTGACAGTCAGACCGTGCCGGTGCCGCCGTCGGAGCACCAGACCTGACCCGAGGTAAAGCTGTTGGTGGTTTCGGCAAAGGTGACATAAAGGGGCGCAATTTCTGCCGGCTGGCCGGGACGGCCCAGCGGTGCGGTTGCACCAAACTGCTCAACTTTTTCCTGAGGCTGCCCCCCGCATATCTGCAGGGGAGTCCAGTAGGGGCCCGGTGCGACGGCATTAACGCGGATCTGCTGTTCACCCAGCTGTTTAGCGAGGGCTTTGGTGAAAGCCGCTATCGAGGCTTTTGTCTGGGCGTAATCCAGTAATATGGCACTGGGTTCATAAGCCTGTACCGACGTGGTGTTAATGATGGATGAACCGGCAGGCAGATATTCCAGTGCCGCTTTGGTTATCCAGAACATGGCATAGACGTTGGTCTTAAAGGTGGCGTCAAAATCTTCCGTGGAGAGCGTGCGAATGGATTCATTAAATTGCTGACGACCGGCATTGTTTACCAGAATATCCAGGCCGTCTAACTGGCTGGCTGCTTCTTTAACCAGTTTCTGACAGAATTCTTCCGACCGAATATCGCCGGGAATAGCAACGGCTTTTCGCCCTTCCGCTTCGATTAATTTAATAACTTCTGCCGCATCCTGTTCTTCATCCGGCAGATAATTAATTGCGACATCAGCACCTTCCCGTGCATAAGCGATGGCAACGGCACGGCCAATACCGGAATCTCCACCAGTAATCAGTGCCTTACGGCCGGTAAGGCGTCCTGTTCCCCGGTAACTGGTTTCACCGTGATCGGGGCGCGGTTCCATTTTACTCGCCAGTCCAGGTACAGGCTGATGCTGTTTTTTAAAGGGTGGCTTAGGATATTCCTGCGTGATGAGCGTCTTGTTGGTAAATGAGTTCATCTTTATCTCCTTTTTGGTAAGTAAATTAAGCCTGGCAAAAATGTGATATTTGTCACGCAGGAAAGGAAAAAACAGCGAAATATTTAAGCGTAGCGATTCATGCTGGTGAATAAATACCCATCATGAAGGTGTGAAATATTAAATTAAAAAAGGGAAAAAAGATCCGATATAAATTCCTGACTGAGACGTCTACGCTGAGGTGCGCTAACCAGTAAAAGGCCGGTAAACCACCTGTGCGCAGGCGTGATTCTGTGAGCAGGCTCGCATTTTTAAAATCCTGACTATACTCATACCTTTCTTTACACAGCTTTCCACTGTGTTTTTAGCAACCATGGATGCCCAAGTGCAAAACCCTTCTCAGCCCTCATCGGATGATGGCGGCGCTCTCACATTATCAGTGTAACAACGTCTGTTCTTTATCGTCTTAGTAGCCACCATGGGCGCACTGGCGTTCGGCTACGACACCGGGATCATTTCCGGAGCTCTGCCCTATATGACATTGCCCACCTCCCAGGGCGGGCTTAATCTCACTCCTTTCACCGAGGGGCTGGTAACTTCCGCCCTTACCTTCGGCTCAGCCATCGGGGCCTTTGTCAGCGGCTACGTCTCTGACCGCTTCGGTCGTCGGATTACGCTCCGCAGTCTTGCCGTGCTGTTCGTTGCCGGTGCATTAGGCACAACTATTGCCCCTAATCTTGAAATCATGGTGGTGATGCGATTTATTCTGGGTTTCGCGGTGGGTGGGGGATCCTCAACGGTTCCGGTATTTATCGCTGAAATCGCGGGACCAAAACGCCGTGCGCCACTGGTCAGCCGCAATGAACTGATGATCGTGTCCGGCCAGTTACTGGCTTACATTGTCAGTGCGGCCATGAGCCTGTTGCTGAAAGACTCTGGCATGTGGCGTTATATGCTTTCGCTGGCAATGATCCCGGGCGTTCTCCTGTTTATCGGCACCTTTTTTGTGCCGGCTTCACCACACTGGATGGTGGCTGAAAGACGCTTTAACGAGGCGCTGCGTATCATGCGTAAATTGCGTGAGAACCCACGCGAAATTAAAAAAGAAATGGCAGAGATGCGCCAGAACGCGCGTGAAGCCCGCCAGGGGCCGCCTGCGCGTGAACTTTTAAAAGAGAGATGGATTGTGCGCTTGTTGCTGCTGGGTTGCGGCATGGGGATCGTGGCCCAGTTCACGGGCGTAAATGCCTTCATGTATTATACGCCCATTATTCTTAAAAGTACGGGGCTTGGCACGAGCGCGTCAATTGCGGCTACGATAGGAAACGGTCTCGTATCAGTGATCGCAACCTTCGCAGGGATAAAAGCCATCAGCCATTTCGGCCGCCGTCCGATGCTGCTGACGGGCCTGTCGGTCGTGATTGCCATGCAGCTGGCGCTGGGAGCTGTGCTGGTGCTGATGCCACAGAGCCTGGCGCAGAGCCTGCTGGCGCTGGGCTGTATCCTCGTCTTCCTTTTCTTTATGCAGATGTGCATTTCACCCGTGTACTGGTTGCTCATGTCTGAACTGTTCCCGATGAAAGTCCGCGGCGTGTTAACCGGTTCAGCAGTGGCTTTTCAGTGGATCAGCAACGCCACCGTGGAGCTGGCTTTCCCGCCATTACTCGCGATGGGGGGGAATAATGCGTTCTTTATCTTCGCCGCAGTCAACGTGGCATCGCTGGCATTTGTCGCGGTGATGCTGCCTGAAACACGAGGAAAGTCCCTGGAAGAGATAGAAACGCTCATGCGTGAACGTTTTGGTGAAAACGCAACTGAAGCACCGACAACAACCTGACAGTCAGAGTTAGTATTACCTATCATTCCGTGTGGCTTTGCCGCACGGAACTGTCATTTTCTGAGCCAACCAGACTTATAAAAATTTGGAAGCTCTGAATCACTCTGAACACTGTTGAGAAACCTATACGGCTGAAATCACTTGGAGTTATCTTCCTGAGTCTTTTGTGCAGGAACATTCAGATAGTGTAAAAACGGATTCGTCATATCACAAGTTCGCTCCCAGCCAGCCCGGGACAGCAGATCATCAACAGCACCAATGTTGGCAGTGATGCGTGCCGCAATGGGCCTGACCTGCCCACCCTGCTCATCGAAGCCCGTTTGCAAATCGCTTTTTCTCAGGAATATGCCCGGGATTTTAGGACTGAGTACAGTGGCATGACGCCCTTCCCATTCCGTTTCACTGAGGACGCCATAATTAATGCCGGTCAGTGTAATCGCATGCAGAATATGCTGCAGTCTGAAAAGGTCATTCTGCGCCAGGAGATCACCGCTGCTGGCGCGCCAGAGATATTCCAGCTTACCGGGTAGGTCTGCCCGCATTCCCTTTTCTCTGCCTTCTTTCAGCAGCCAGCGAATATCGTTAGCGAGTTCACGGCGAAAGAGGCGCCTTTTTTCAGCCGTGGCCAGCCAGCGGCAAAGGAACAGATTTTCCTGCGCGGGCGAATTCACCGCACCAGCCGTGCGCGCCATATGTAAGGCAACCAGCCCAGGTGTTCAACATAAAGGTTAGAGGTATTCATTAAAAAATAAAATCGCACGTCATTTAATGTGTCACAACAAACGGAACATCAGCCGCTTCGCATGCTTTTCAGCAACCATAGCCTATCATCATAAAGACAGGATACCTGCCTGTAATAGCTACCAATCTCCGAATGGCTTCATTTTCGCAATCGTTATTGCAAACCGGGCACTAGCAAGGCCCGGTTTTTTTAATCCGCGTAGCCTGATAACGCAACGGCGTTGTTCAGAAGACAAGCGTGGGTGAGCGAAGGAGTTTGTCGGAAGGGTAATACACTGACTCCCTTTCCCTGCCGGACTGCAGGTAATCGTTTTCTGCCATCCAGCGCACCATATCGGCAATGTCCGCAAACAAGGCTTCCCTGTCCGGGTCACAGATAATGAACCTGTCGAATTCAGAGATGACGTCGTCGGTACGGTGGCTGAAGTTCAGGCCGGGGGCCGGAGCATGCAGCGACGATCCCGCGTTTTTAAGGTATGCGTTAACAGTAATCTGAGGGTGGCAGTCAGCCTGTTGTGGAAATCTCAGCAGGCAATGCTGACGCACCATTCTGTAGACCTCGTCATAGCTGAGCAGTTTATTTTTCATAAGCCCTCCGGTTGCGGATTAATTCAACAGGGTCGCAGCATACGGTCCGGTTTAGTGACACATATCATACAAACAGAGTCTGCACCGCCGACCGTTTTACGCTGCGCCTGAAATACTATAGTCAGAAAATATAGCATAAATTCAGTCTGTTGCTGCCGAGATGTGACATCCTGTCTTTAAACCGTATATAGCAAGGTAACTTGCCGAAAGCAGGAATGAATTCAGCTAACACAATTTATGAGGGAGATTGTGAGTGACGAAAAATAAAGCAGCCCGATCGCCGACTGAGCATGTAAGCAGGAAAAAAGGGAGGCTTAAAACATTGTCACTTTAACCGAGGTAACTTGTGAAAGTTCAGGCCAGGGCGCGTATGACGTGTCAGCCGTCGTCGAGCGTATAGCCAACAACTACTTCAAGCGTCCGTCGCAGTATATTGGCCTGATGAGCGTCGTGCGCTGATTCCAGCGCGCCAAGCAGGCTGAGAATGATTGCCTTGTTACTGACCCTGCCTTCTGTAGCCATCAGGCTGTGGATGACGAGCTCCGGCACAGCTGCCTCTTCCTTCTGATTGGCACCAGCATTACGGAAATGTTCGGCCAGTTCACGATCAGAAATGGGGCTGAAGTTATCTTCCGGCATCTGCATGTTGAATGTCCGTCTTTTTGAGTTCGGTTGATTATAATTCATACAGCAAAAGCTGCGCTCAGCAGGAATGACTGTCATTGCTTAAACAACGTCAGTTTTTAACGTAGCAGGTTGGCATTAAGGATTCGTCCTGGAAATAGCACACAGGTTTACAGGACTGAAATAAATGCCAGGCTGAAAGTTTCAATGGGAATCTGGAGTGTCAAAAGTGAAAAATTATACGCTTGCAGCTGCTACTGTATCCGTCATCCTGTGCTGCGTCTGCTCTTTCGGGGCTTATGCCGGCGTTTTCGGATAAAAGACTGGATGAAGGCGGGCTCGAGGCTGATGTTTTTACATCCTCAATTCGCTGATAATATTGAGGTTTGCCCTGCTATCTGTCAGATACGGGTAACCTCTTCCCCTGAGTGACAGCTGAATAATTTGATTCAGTTGACGTTAACAGAGGCAATTTACACGTAAGCTGGTCTGCTCTTTTTCTTCAAATATGAGCACCTGTGTTGAGACTGAGCTTAAAAGGTCGCCAGCCTCCCGGTGGATCCCACTCTCCCTGACCGGGCACCATATCATTCTCTATTGATGAAATGACCACGCCATCGATGGCGCACCGGCTCGATTTCCAGAGAATGCCCGCCTGAATATCAATGAGCAAAACGTGGGTGTAGGTGGCGACCAGAACCCGTTCGTATAGCCTGGCAGAATTGATGTCAGGAACTGAATAAATGTGGCCGACGTAATTTTCCAGTGGATGGCTTCTGAACGAGTGTGTGACCAAATCAAAAACATGAAAGTGGTCGCCACCGATGATGGCCACGTGCATATCATTCAGGAGAAATTCAGAGAAGGCGCTGCTAATAAGCCAGCCATCATCATCAGCACGAATATATAGCTGTAAGAGAAGAACGGGCTCACCGTTCTTACGGATCAGCAACAGCCAGTCCTTTTCTCCCTTAAGGCCAAAAGGATTGAGGTCGATGACGGTAACATCTTCAGTTTCATCAACGGGTATGAACTGTTCAAGATAGGCCGCTTCTAAAGTCACTGAGCATCCAAAAGTTTTAAAAGGTGGACTTATACTACTTTACGGGCTGGTGCTATGACAGCATCGTACGTTGCCCTGATTCCACGGCTGGACACCTTCCTGCCTGACCGCCGTTTAAGCAGCGGCCATTCAGGCGCACTGAAGTCAGACGGTCGGAGACGAAAGAAAGAACCCGCGGTTTAACCAGACCCACAGCAACGAAGAACCCAGTAGTTACAGCATCCATTCTTACAGCCACTGCAGTTCCGGCCCTCCGGGCCGGGCGGCCGGGGCTGGTCAGTGGGGGCAACCGGGCTTCAGGTACGCCGCAGGTCTGGGCTGAGAGGGGCGAGGGATCTTAGGTTAGGCTCGGTGGGGGTTAACATGAGCGCTATTGTGTGTTGTAACTACAAAAATCCCATTTCAACTCAATGTGCAATTCTGGTTAACTTTAGGTATCGTCAGGTTAAGGCAAATTCAAATGAGGTGCGTATGAGCTCAACCGCATATGCTCGCGGAACAAAAGCTGCGTCTGTCTGGAAGCGCTTATCTCGTGTCTACTTTGATGCCGATGATCGCTTTGTTGCCTGGGCGGAAAGGAATAAGATTCCGGCATCGATAGGAAAATATTTTGTGCCCTTTTCTGTTCTTTTACTAATGACGCTGACCATCATTGCAGGATTCGCTCTGGGCGCGACTATGTTGTTGGTATCTGGGATTGTGTATATGGTTCGCTACATACAACTCAATTACTTAGTTTCCAATAATTCTGATGAATCGTCCTCTTCAACCGGCCCAGAATACAGAAATGGCCGGGAGGGTTACGGATATTATTATGGTGCTGATGATTCTATTTTTTCATCAGCTTGCTTAAATGATAATGAAGAGGATAAAGCCTGAGAACTAATCCGTCCCCAAGCTAATCATATCGTTACATTTTTACTGTGCTTTTCATTTTATTAATTGCTTCTCCCCCACTCTGCTCGACTTTTGCGGTGCCATTTCTAAATGCCCCATCAAGAGCGCCTCCAACTCTAATCCCCGCCCATGACAGCGCCCCCATCCACACTGCAGGTAATACGAGAAACATTGTCGCCATAACAAAATTCATAATCAGGTCATCTGAACTGTTCTGAAAACCTGCCATGTTAAAGCTGCTGTGAGTGTCAGAACTGTATAGCGCTGTCATTAGCCAGCTGTCCAGCCAGCGTGCCAGCTCCCACCAAAACGTCAGGAAGTTAAGGGCGAATTCCACAAACGTCAGCGTGATAACCGTCTTAATCTCATATGCTGAAAAAGCCAGAATAAGCGGAAGAACTACCACCACGGCCATGAGCAAAACAGCCTGGATCATTGGCAGCGCCTGGCGCATGGCATCGAACGCCGGGAACGCTGCCAGACTGCCTAAAGCGGTACCGCCGATTGTAGCCACACGTGAAACAGAGTTATCAAGCGTAAAATCGGCGTTACCTCCGTAACCGGCATAGACGTGTCCCCCCTGTGATACCGTCAGACTCTCAGGGCTGACCAGGCGGCGGATAATGGCTTCCTTATAGTCAGCCGTATTACCACCAATCATGCTCATTGCGGCTGATAAGCGGGTCCAGAGTCCCGGGTCAGCCTGATCAACGACGCGGGCCTGCAGTCCGGTGTCAGCATTATTCCACCACTCGCTGCAGGTAGGGTAGCCACCCCGGCCGGTATCCGGCCTTCCGCTGTCACGACTTTCGTTCCAGGCGAATTCCGCCCGCGGTGTTTTCGATTGCAGGCTGCCGTAATAATTACTGAGGAAGGTTTTGCTGCCTATCCACTCGATATCACGTAACGTGGCTTTGTCTTTCGTCTGCCCCTGATCCTGCCGTTTCCACATATAAAGCGCGAGTGAATAGCAGTCGTTAGTAAAATCCTGCAGCTCCTCCGCCAGAGATTTGTTGTTAATCCGCGTGTGCTGTACCTCAAAGCGGAGCTGACGCATGTCCGGGCGGCAGGGTATAGTGGCAACAGACGCCTGAGTGATGCCCTTTGCCAGCTTGTGAATCAGATACCACCAGACCGGCGCCGCAGCAGTCTGATCGTTAATGCTCGATATGACCGGTGAATATCCCGTGTCATCGGGCGCTTTTGGCGTCCACGTTCCGCAGCTTTGCGCACGTGACGTGTCATATTTTATCGTGCTCATATCAACATTCATCAGTGGCATACAGCAGGCAATCATCACCAGAAAAGAGGTATAAACCGCATGTTCCATGCGGGGTATGGACAGGGCCCCTTTATTCCCTTCATCTTCACCCTCCTCACGTACTTTCAGCCAGATGCCTATAAGCCGGAAAGCCACAGGTGCGGCAAACAGGCCGGTTGTGATGAGAATATTCCAGAGCCCGTTGTTAACGACCCATCCGAGCAGGGTAAGGAAATATTCCAGGTAACTGTTAGTCAGCATCAGGACGCTCCCGTGCCGCCGAGCAGCACCAGTTCACAGACAACAGCAAAAATAAGGCTGACAGCCGCAATGCGGATTAGCGGCTGGCGGTGTTGCGGACCGAAGCCCGGCGCACGGAAAACTTTTACAAAACCCCACGCCAGTGCACCATAAATTGCCAGACGCCATATCAGCCAGCCATAGCGGGCGTGCTCCATCCAGTCACGGAACGCAGCGGCCTGCGCAGGGTTCCTTGAAGTCCGGTCTGCGAGAATGAGCCCGGCCAGCAGCAATGCCAGCAGAGCGCCGACAGTACACAGAACGCGAAACAGCACGGGGTGCCGGCGGAAAAATGAGGCGCGTTGTGCCCCGTTTTCGGTTTTCATAGGCTGCGCTCTCATCAGTTGCTTTCCGTCTCAGGAACGGCCAGACGGTTAATACGGCTGTCGGTGCTGTCATCGCTTTGCGTCTGAGGGTTACTGTTAACGCGCCCGTTTTCCCGATCGATAATGGTGAGCACAGAATTACGGGAAAGCTCGCGCTTGAGCTCCATTTCGTTGCGTAATGAGGTGATTTCGCGATCGATGGCCGCAACTCGACGATCGCCCTCCTCAATGGCCGCATTCTGTGCGGCAGCATTAGGCTCTGACATGCCGGTAACAATCATGCGGCGCATAATCAGAGCGGTTTCAACCGTATCCGCCATCGCCAGCTCGCCGGCGAGGCGGGCGGTCAGGGCGGCATTGTCAGGATCCCTCTGAAGTGCTCTGATAACGCCTGCAGTGATGGGTAAACTGCCAGTTTTAAGTTTTGCCAGGTTCGTCGCGTTGGGCTGCTCGGTGCCGTTGACGAGTTTGACCAGCTGTTCAGTATTCTCTTTTGTAGACTCTTCCAGGATAGGCGCAAAGCCGGTGCCGGCCTGAGTGGCACCCGGCTGCTGTTCGTCATCGCCGCTGGTACATTGTGATGCGTCACTGCAGGTGCGCAGGGAGCTGTCTCCAACAACCTGAACTACGGCTTTGGCCGCTTCTTTGGCACTTGCATATTTTCCGCAGGCACCTCCGTTGCAGCTGTTGCTGCTGACTGAGTCAGAACTCAGTACCGGCAGGCTGTTCATCATGTTGAACCCCGCAGCGGTTAAGTCATGTGTGGGCCGGATAGCCTGCTGGCCCTGACCGCCGCGTTTTTGTCCGCCAATCCAGTTCTGGCCTGAGTTGCCCTGCAACTTGTCCGCTGAATTATTCACGCGGACAGCATCAGGGTCTCCGCTGTTAACAAGCGAACGGTACTCATCCATTACCGCGCCCTGCGTCCATTTGTTGTTGCCGGCAAAATCCATCATGCGTTTGGACATGTTCTGGCAGTTGAGCTGGGCTTTATCAAAAGAGACGTTTGCCTGCAGCACACCGTTTGTGAGCATGTCGTACAGACCGGGATTGGCACGCTGAATAATCATTGCCGGCAGGCTTGCTACAGCACCGGTGGCGTTCTGCACCACGTCGCCCATGAGATTTTTAAAACCGTTTGTTACCCCGTTGAGCTGATTGCCAACGGTCGTTTTCAGGTCGAAGTTGCCGCACATCAGGTCACTGCTCCAGCCTGCGCTCATACCAATTTTACGCATGCTGCTGCGCGTTGCCGGCTGCGAAATCACAGAGCCGCCGCCGAGCGTGTAGTAAAGCTTGTCAGAAACTGCGCCGCTGACGTCCTTGCCGTAGCCTATGGCGCTGTTGTTCACGGAGGGCAGTGAAATACCGAAAGCGCCGGACTGATTATCATCAGCCGCCTGCGTGGATGACACTGCGGACGCAATGCACAGGGCAAGCGCGGCCGATCTAAATTTAACTGGTGACATTGTGCCTCTCAGAAGTCAGTTGAATAGAGGAAGGTCTGGCCGCGTCGCTTGCAGCAGCTGTAGGGCTGCCAGAGCGCATACGCTTCGTTACCGTCCTGAGCAATGGGATACGCGCCGTCAGGAAAGACGGCGCAGGAAGCGGAAAGCGTGGGTGACAGGCGCTGCCATTTATGATTCGCCGTTCCCGTGTTTTCTTTCACCTCTCCGGGCGGCCAGTAGCCCGCTTTGTGCGAGCCCTTCAGTACCTGGTAAACGTGAGGCTGCCCGGAGCGGGTGATAATGTCTGCTACCCGCTGCGCGACCACGGCGGAGGCTTTATCATCGTCTGTCTGGCTGACGAAGCCGGAGCGGGGGTAAATATTGCCCCACATGTTAGCGCTGACCTGGCTGCCCAGTTCGCGCTGGCCGGGGATCAGCGCCTCGGGATACAGCGACTCAGGCAACCCCGATCGCCAGACAAGTGAATCAAGCGTACTCAGAAAGTAGGGATTGAATGGCGTGGCGGCGGTATCGCACGAATAACCGGCAATACTGCCGCCGATGACGGAGGTGGCAGGGTGACCAATCGCATCGGCGTATTTGAATTTGATGTTCGACTTGCGCTTCCCGGGCGTCTTGATATCTGCGGCATTACCGCCGCCGGCTGGCGCACCGCTGGTTAGCGCGTTATCGATTGTACCGGACACGCCACTCATAGACGCCATCTCTGTCCAGGGATTCCCGCCCGGGCCGGTGTAGGTGGACACCACCACTTCAGGAATGAAGTGCGTCACCTTGACGGAGGTTTTCACCGAACAGCCAAAGGGCGTACACATCAGCCAGTAACAGATGCCGCTGACGCGCCAGCTGATGCAGTCCTGGGTGATGGCGCTGGCAATAATGCCGGCAGTATTAATGGCAGAAACCGTGGCCGGCGTCGCAGCTGCTACCAGCACGGTGGCAACACCGGCGGCGTTTAAGTGTGTTCCAGGGGTGAAGCGCATTATTTACCCCCCTGACTGCGAAGCGTGGCTGCCCGGGCAACGTCGGCCGTGCCATAAACCACATCCCGGTCATCGAAAACGACTGCAGGGAACTTATGTAGTCCGATCTCCCACGCATGCACAACCTGCCGGTACGCCTGAGCAATCTGCTCCTGCTGTCCGGGCCACTGAGGTAATTGTATTATTTCGCGGGCCTGCTGAGCGGCCAGCTGCGGATCGGCAGCCAGCTGGCCGAAAATAGAGTCCTGCAGGCGGTCGGGGCCATCAAGCCAGACAACCGAGCTTTCTTCGGTCAGATTCTGAGGGGGGTGTTCGGCATCGGTATATACAACGGTGCCGGCCATCAGCTGAAACGGTATAAACAGCAAAAGTGAGTGTATTAGCCTGAGTCGCATAGCGGATCTCCGTTACGGTAACAGGCCGTCAGAGTGGCAGCGCGTGGTCAGGCTTTCAGCAGTAAACTCTTTTTCCGATTTTGAAAATTTTTAGCGAATAGGGAATTCTATGTGCAGAACCATTTTGCCGGCGGTAGGGGCGAGGAAGAGGACAGCTGAAGACAGCATGTTGTGCGACTTTGATCTGAGGCAGACACTTTACTTTTAAAAATCGGCTCAAAGAGCCGGGAAAAGATAATATTTTGCTCAATCTCTGAATAACTCATTGATCCACAGAGTTAGAAAAATCATGTCGGCGGCATCTGGTACGTTTACGTGCCAGCGAGGAGAATCAAATTCGTGATCCAGCGGGAGTCCGGCGCGACCTTCCTGCGTCAGCAGAATGTCCGCACGCTTGCCCCTGTTGTCTTCAAGATGGACCGACACGCAGCTGCTCTTACCAATACGATGCGGGTTACAGGTGATCGTTACCGGTGGTTGCAGCCTCAATCTCAGCGCGTTCTCCATTGCTTTCAGTCGCTCTGCCGTCGTTGCCGTCATCGCTGGTTCCCCCTGCGGATGCAGGCTGAACATAGCAGGGGTTGGCGTTTCGTCCGGCGCAGGGCGCTGGGTCAGAGGTTGCGCATACTTGAGCTTAATCATGCGGTCAGCATCTCTCTCTTATCATTGTGTTCGGGCATCCCGGCCGCATCTTCCGTCATCAATCCACGCAGACGATCCAGTTTTTTCGCTACGAGAATAGCAGCATCCAGCTCAGAACAGTTATGTTTACGCATTAGCGCTTTACGTTCGGCTTTTTCTTCTTTCTCTGTCATCCCTAGCGCGAGGTAAAGGCTGGGCGGAACAGCGCGAAACAGCGCTTCAATTTTCTTCGAGAGCACCACGCCTTCGGTATAGCACCGCGACAGCTTGCTGGCGGAAAGCAGTACGGCTTTTTGCTCTTCTGAAAGCGTCCGGAATCGGGCAATATCCTCCACCTCTTTTTTCGGCATCGTCAGGCAGATCCACCACTCCGCCATATTCAGCATCTTGCCGGCAGCGTTCGGGTAATCCTCAAGGTTCTGTGTGGCAAGCCATAGCCATGCGCCAAGCTTACGCCACATCTTGACCACTTTGGTCATATAGGGGGCGAGAAGTGGGTTAACCGTCACAACGTGCGCCTCATCGACGGTAAAAACGATGTCGCGTTCAAGGTACTGGTCACGTTCGGCAATGTTGTTGATGGTGTTGGTCAGTGACACCATCGTCAGCGCCATCTGCGCCTCGTACCCTTCACGGGCAAGGTGCGCGAGGTCAATCAGCGTAACGTCAGCCTCCGGCCACAGAGAACCTTCCTGATTAAAGAGCTCTGCCTCAAAGCTCCCCTGTTGCGTGAACATGCCCAGGGATTCGGCCATTTCAGCCGCTTTTGCCCGCCGGGTTTCGTTACGCACCTGTCCGTTGCCGCTTTCAGTCTCCAGTGAAATGGCGTTAAGCGCTTTCTGCAGGTCGCCCGGCAGCATCTGACGGCCTTCATCCATAGTTTTACGCGCGGCCATAATCAGCGCTTCGCGGATCATAGCGCGGTCGGCACGTTTCAGCGCGGCGTCTTCTTTCGGGTCGCCGCCGGTGATCATCATTCGGGCAGAAATCTCCATTTCGCCCAGAATGTCGCGCTTGCCATCTTCTTCATCATCATCCGGATCGTCCTCAATGTCCGGAAGATCACTCTCATCAATTGCCGGAGCGGGCGCATCGCCGTCAAATAGCTTATGTGCATCAGCGAAGGGGGGCAGCGATACGCCGCTGCCGGGTTTGACGCTGACCTTGTTAACCGTAAGACCCAGACTTTCAAAGTAGTCTGCAGTAAGCCCAAAACTGTTACCGGCTTCTGCAATGAACAGGCGCGGGCGGTGCACTGCCACCAGCTGACAGAGCATTGAGCAGAGCGTGGCGGATTTACCCGCGCCGGTCGGGCCGAACAACAGCATATGCGCGTTCTGGGAGCGGTCATCTTTGTTCAGTGGATCAAAGTCCAGCACATCGCCGCCACGGTTGAAAAAGCTGAATCCGGCATTACCGGTCCCGGTTTCCCGGCCGGTAACGGGCAGCAGCCCGGCAATGTGCTGGACCCATGTCAGGCGGGTATACCAGTTTTTCCTGTCATGCTGCGGGTTAAAGCACATGGGCAGCGCTCGTAGCCAGGTGTTAAGCGGGCCGGTTTCATGCTCAGCACGTACCGGCTGCAGCCCTTCGTTCAGCAGTACTGTGCTGAGTTCGATGCGCTTGCGATGCATTTCGGGCATGTCTTTTGCGCGGAGGATAAAGGTGATGGCCGCGCGATAGAGTTTGTGGCGGTTTCCCAGCAGTTCCTTGACGGCGGCGACGTCCTGGCGGACGCGGCCGGACTCGGTATTCTCGCCGATGGCGTTTTTCGCCAGGCGGTTAAACTTCTCTTCCAGCGTGTCCTGCGGCTCTGCAACGACCGTTATGCAAAGCATGGTGCCTTCGGGGAAAGTGTCCATTAGCGCGTTGATTTTCTTTTCCCCCCGGCTCTTTTCGCCGGTGAGCGTGCCTGGCTCAGGGGGTTTACGCAGGCGCTCCACTGAAATGGCTGAGTGGGCGATGTTATCAAGCCACCACACGCCGTTTTCGACATCTGAGCGTGGTGGCGTGAATAGCAGGGTTTCGGCAAAATCATTCTCTACAGGTATCATGCCTGCAGGCGTGTCGCGGCTGTCTTCATAGGCCGCCGCGCGGTAAAATGCTTCTTTATTCATGCCCTCTGGCGCGGGATTGAACATCCGCAGCAGCCAGGCGTGAACCTGCAGGCCATTCTGGCGTGTGCAGTTAATATTAACACTGGAATAAGCGCTGCAGAGGCGCTCGCACGCCTGGTTCAGCATGCCGATAGGTGACATCAAATCAACGCTGTTTTTAGTCGCCCAGCGGTAGATAACCATCCGCGTGCGTCGCTGTTGCCCTCGCCATGGCTGGCCGGTGATCAGTTTGTCTTCAAACAGACCTTCAGGACGCGCAATCCCGCGCATATGCTGCTCGGTTTCTTTAAGCCACGCCTCGGTAAACTCGCTGTCCTGCGCGTGCGGCCTCACGTAACCGCGCAGACGGTCAAGGTAGGCATCAACGTTATTCTCGTCCTGACAGTAGAACTGAACGATCCACGGGTTGCTCGCCAGATCGTCAAAGCTGTCCTGCAGCGCATCTTCAACCACATCACGGATCTGCTCCAGACGCTCGTCAGGTCGCCCTTCGGTTGCCGCCGGCGTCACTTCATAGACGGCCCCCACGGAGATACCATCGTCAAGCAGCAGGCACTGCTCCTCATCCAGAAACTCTGCCCACGGCAGATAATCAACGATGGACGGATTATGTGAATAAACGCGTTTTTCATCAGCCTGTGACATTTTACCGGGACGGACAATGGGCTCCGGACCGGTCTGCTCAGAAGCGTCAGATAAGTGATGGCTTTTTTTAGAGGATTTCCCTTTAAAGAGTCCGAACATTACAGCGCCTCCGTACGTTCGCCAGGCATGGCATACTGTGTCTGGTCATAGAAGGGGAAAACAGTGCTGTAACCCGGCACGGGGGTGTTACCCTGTGCGAGATGAGGAAACACGTACATCACCATGTCAGGATTAGGCAGGCGAGGGAACTGCTGGCTGATTTCGGACTCCTGCGTGCGGCTGTAGCTACGATCGTCGTGGAGTGCGGCCTGCTGTTCGCTGTCAGTTAGACCACGGCGCAGCGTGCTGCGTGCTTCACTGCCGCGCGATACACCTGATTCACCGTCGGTGCCTTTCCACAGCTCCAGCATGTTGCTGTTGCCCGGCGGCAGCATTTCATCTTTGTTTGTGGAGCAGCCGGCAAGCGTGCTGCCTGCAATAATCATGAAAATCCCGAATTTTGCAGTAATACCCATGGTCATTCTCCTCAGTCCAGTCCGCCGGTGGTGCCGTCTTCGCCGGGCAGGGTAAAGTCATAACGCACCCTGCGGCCTTTATCTTCGTAATCGATCGCCAGCTCGCGGGTAATATGCACAGCGAGATGCGCTCCGGGCTGAACATAAATTGCATCGAATGTTTGCCCGTAACGCTGCTTAACCCAATCAGTGGTTTCAGACATGCCGCCTGACAGGGCTTTACCCAGGACCGCTTGTCCTGCATCTCCTGTCATGGTTGAAGAGATACCATTCACATTGTTTTGAGTTGTGTACTGCCCCTGACTTAAGCCTTCGCCAGCTGCACCGGCTGCAGATAACCCAAAAATAGTTGGCAGATAGGTAGAAGCATTTGACTTACGTTCTCCACCAATACAGGGGATCCCGTTTTCATCAGAAATCCAGCCGATGCCGCCACTGGTGCCGGTATCTTTCCCGCCGTTCTGGTTGCTGTTATTGCTGCCCTTGCCGCTGCGGTCCGGTTTCGGCAGAGTACGTACAGTGCCGTCGGTGAATACAAACGTGACACTGTTGACCTGACCGCGCACGCAGGACAGGGTCCAGTCGCCGGAGGCGGTGCCGGAGACGATAGCACCCTCAACGTCTGGCAACTCGATGCCGTTGGCCGTAAGGTTATCCTTACCAATGAGTACCTTAAAGGGATACGGGTCAGTTACGGTGCCGTTGATTGGCACGCGGCCGAGCAGCGCAGTCATCGCTCGGCTGCCAATCAGCGTGGAGTTCTCCGGCAGCGTATATACCGGCTCGGCCTCCTCTTCTGCGCCTTTCTCAGCGGTTGAACCCTTTACCTGCTGCTCATAACTGGATTTTTGCTTTGTCAGTGCGTTTTCACTGAGAAATGACGTCGGGAAGCTGGATTCGCCGGTGCTGCTGCCTGATGCGCCATTTTTCTGCGCTAAGGCAGTGGAGGGACTGTCCTGAGGCGAGACCCACATCAGGCCATCACTACCGGAGGACGGAGGATTGCTATCGCCGGCACCCATGCCATCAAGACCCAGACCCAGAGGGATATCGCTGTCAGCACCTTTTGCCTTTTCTGCAATACCCTTACCGGCATTCTGCAGTTTATTTGTGAGCTCGTTGATTTTTGACGTCAGGACGTTCTGCTGCTGGCGCATCTGATTTTCACGATCGTGATAGCTTTTCTCCACGCCCTGAACCGCTTCATTAACCTGGCCGGAAACGTTGTTATTGCGCTCGCGTAGCTTTTTGTTTTCGTCTAATAGCTGTGCATTCTGCTTGTTGAGAGAATCCTGCTGCTGACGAACGGCGTTAAGTGAACCTACGATCGTCTTAAGCGTATCCTGTGGCGTATCCCCCTCAATGCCGAGCGCCTTCAACTCTTGCGGTGAGAGGTTTTTCAGAGCGTCGCTTGTCTGAACATTCTGAGTGGCAGGTTCTTGTGACTTGCTGTTATGACTTTTTACAGCAATAAATCCGCCGCCAACCAGAATGGCGGGGACCAGCACTTTAACCAGCCCATTTGACTTAATTTTCATAGCGGATCACCTTCTGGGCTGGGAGGTTAGTAGCCTTATTCACGACAGAGGGCTCACGTACAAAAGCGCCATCAGGACGACCGGCGGTAACCAGGTACAGCGTGGTGGTGTCTTCCGGCGTGCCGGCGGCACCCACCCAGCGGTGCTGGAAGGTGGCCGTGACAAACTGGCCCTGCAGTTCACGCGGATCGAGCACAACCTTCTGTGAAGAGTTGTTGCGGATCCTCAGCGCGATAACGGTGCGACCTGCCACGCCCCAGCCTGCTACTGGTGACACGGTCACGGGAGCTGAGGGATACAGGGTAGTAATGCGGGATGGCAGATGTGGATTAACGGGGTGAATGCCCGGCACGGGTTCAACGGTTCGCACCGGCGCATACAGATTCTGAGCTGCGTAGCGTGTCAGCAGCACCGGAACGGGAGCTTTAAAGCTGACTTTTTTACGCTTCGTCTGTGAACTGTTGCTATCGCCGGCGGCTTTCTGTCCGGTGTCAGAGTCTGCACTGCTGATGGTACTGACGTCACCGCTGTAAACGATTTTAACCGGTTCGGCTGATGCGGTGGCAGTCGTACGGACGTCCAGCAGAATTACCTCACCGCTTTCCATGTCCTGCAGCTGAAGGCGCGTTTGAGGGAAATCACTGTTTGCTTTGAGATAGACTGCGCCGCCGGTGCTCTGCACGCGCAGCTTGCCGTTAAGTGACGGCGGAAAACCTACGCGCACGTTTTTATCAGCGAAAATCACGCGTTCCTGACCCGTTTTGAGAGGTATCTGCAGCGGCACGCGCTCCCATTTCATCAGCTCGTCAGCATGCGCTGGCCCGGAAATCATCGTTACGGGCAGCAGGGATAGTGACAGCGCAATAAGGCATGCACGTGATCCTGAGGTAAAAGATGGATTCAACATCAGAACATCCCCTTTCTTTCTTTTATCGGCTGTTCAGGCGCAGCGGAAAGACGCTGCGGGATGCCTTCATAGCAGTCCAGCGCCAAACCAAATGGATTGGACTCAGAGTCACCGTCCCAGCGCACAACTTTCAGCGGATAGCGCACCATGGCGCGTTTAACCGGCTCTGTGAGATAGTATTCATCGGCCACAAGGTCGAGCTTCACTACCCAGTTATCACGATCGATGACTTTCACGCTGTCACCTGAATAACCACGGCCGGGAATTTCGTAAACCACTCTCACTCGATCGGTAAGCTCATTTTTCTCACCGCGCACCTTTGAATCCTCCTCAAGAAACGCTTTGCACTGTGGCGTCAGGTAAGCAGAAAGCGACTGAATGCGAGCCGGGTAGTCCACTCTTCCGTTTTTAGGCCAGGCATTAAGTTGCTGAAAAATGTAATACGTGAAGCCGTACACGGTCGGAGGCGGGATTTCCCACCACGGGCGCGTGCTGCCCTTACGCAAATCAGGTGGGTTATGGATGGTCAGCTTTTCAGGCGCTCTCATCCAGCCGCCCATAGCAGTAACCAGTAACAGCAGCAACACTACGCAGGCCGCCCGCAGGGTAAAAATATGCTGATCGCGGCCCTTAACCGCGTGGCGAAAACGACTCATTTAGTACTCCTGAGGTTTTTGCTGCGTCGCAGGGACCAGCCCTGCGAGTCAATGATCAATTTAGGATCGCCCAGCCCCATGCAGCGCTTTTTTAAAGCAAACCGCTGCCAGAGAAAGTTCTCGGGTTTGCCGCGCTTTTTGCTGCTAAGCCACCGTCCGCCGAAAGCAATGAGGACGAGAGGAAAAAGCAGCGTTACCGTGGGAACAATCAGCCAGCTGAAAAAAAGGAGTAAGGCCAGGGAAAGGATGAAGCCAGCCGCAACACCGATTAGAGCCGCAAGACCTAACTCGGGGGTGGTAAACCCCCGAAAAACTACTGGCTCAGAGTTCAGGCGATCCGGTAAAAATCTGATGGTCGCCATAGTGAAGTTCCTTAGTTGATGATGTCTGCAGACTTGCCCAGCAGCCAGATGATGGCAACGAGAAGCGCGACGCCAACGACTACAATCGAACCGAACTTCACCCAAGTCGCGCGTTCATTACGCACTTCGTTAAAAGTTACCAGGCAGTTCTGAGCAACCATGAAAAATGCGATCGCGCAGAGAACCAGTCCACCCAGAACTAATCCATCCTGTATATAACCAGTCAGCTGACCATTAAGGCCTGTACCGGAACCACTTGAAGAGGGCGATTCAACAGTTGGCAGGTCTGCAAAGGCCGGTTTAGCGGATAACCAACCGGACAAGCCGATTGCCAGAGAGCGTGCGTAAAAGCTTTTAGCTTTGATAACTGAGTTGGACACAACAGAAGCAAATTTAGACATGATTTCACCTGTAAAAGGGTTGATTAGGGATTAACTGCCAAACATCCAGATACTTACAATTAACAATAAAACTGAGCGAACAACGGCTCTGCCTAGCGCGCCTTCCTTAAGGCGCTGATTTGCCCAGCCTGAGTAAACATCAACAATTGCCCAGGCAGCCCACCAGAACATGAAACCGAACAAAAGCCCCAGGCAAAGAAGATGCAGGCCTGACGGCTCAAGATTTCCTGACGCAGATTTAAATGCAGTCATCTGGGCTGAAGTCATCGCCATCAGGGACGCTCCCGGCGATAATTTCCAGCTACGCCAGACAAATCGCGGGGCTGGGCACGCGTTGGCTCCAGATAACGATCAATGCCGGCGCTGATGGTTTTCAAATCGCCATTAGCCCGCTGGTAATCGAAGAAGTAGCGGCCACGCTCCGACGGATCAGCCTGTGCTGCGGCAACCCGCGCCCGTTCCAGAGAAGCCTGAACCTGAAAGATCATTCGCTGAGCGGATGCCAGCTCGTCTTTCTCAGATGCAGACGCCGGAGAGGACGCGAGAAAGGTCAGGCCCAGCACACCGCCACATAAAAGAAGTTGTGTTGCCGGACGAAGAGATTTCATATGCACCTCCAGTGGTTTTTTTGGTGCGGTAAGCATGCGAAATCTGGCTGCCGGGTTCAGCCGTTAACTCTTTTTGGGAAAATAAAAATTTAGAAAGCAGCGCAGATGCTGAAAGAAGTAGATTTAAGGTTTAATGTTTGTTGTAACTAAACGATTGTTCTGACGCGGCGCGATGCGCCTTGCCTGCTGACGGCCGGCATCTGAAACAAGTTTCAGGTACCTCCGTCCAGCTCTGATAGGGAAAACCAGCATGTAACATTAAATTAATTCCCCGAACGCAAAATTTAATCAGCGTTTCGCCGACTAATATCGAATGATTACGATTACTATGATCAGGCACAGCGTGCGTTAACAGATATCCTGCAGAAAGGGGGAAACACTATGTGCGGAAGGTTTGCGCAGTATCAGAGCCGGGACGTTTACCTTGATGCCCTTGGCGCAGCCGACAGCGATTACGTGCACGATCCAGAACCCATTGGGCGTTACAACGTTGCTCCTGGCACTAACGTGCTGCTGCTGAGTGAGCGCGACGACGAACTGAAAATTGACCCGGTGTACTGGGGCTACGGACCTGAATGGTGGGACAAGCAGCCGCTCATCAATGCGCGCGGGGAGACCGCCGCATCGAGCCGTATGTTTAAGCCGCTATGGAACCACGGCCGCGCCGTGGTGTTTGCCGATGGATGGTTTGAGTGGGTGAAGAAAGATGAAAGTAAACAGCCCTACTTCATCTATCACAAAAAGCATGAGCCGTTGTTTCTTGCCGCCATCGGCAAAGCGCCCTATAACGATCCGCACGGGCATGAAGGCTTTCTGATTGTCACTTCAGCTAGTAACAAGGGCATGGTAGACATTCACGATCGCAGGCCTCTGGTGCTAAAGGCTTCAGCGGTAAGGGAGTGGCTCAATGGTGATACCACGCCCGAACGCGCGAGAGAAATCGCGCATAACGCAGCCTTACCGGAAAGCGCATTCAAATGGCACCCAGTATCAACGAAGGTGAATACGACTCGTCATCAGGGCAAAGAGCTGATTGAAATGATATAGGTAAGCTGTTTTTCGCTAACACCTATTATCGGGGTAAGATCAGTCCGCTTTGTGCCAAGAGCGGAAGTTGAAGTGTCAGGGACTTTATAAACGTGAATGATTAATTTTCAGGTATACATAGAGAAACTGCACTTAGCCAGTTGAAATTATGTATTGAGCGAAATCGTAGCACTTTGACGATAAGTAACTCAGATACTTTGCTCTTCGATGAAGAACCAGAGTAACTCCCCCGAAAAACAGCGCATCAAAATTGCATCTTCAGCGGTAGCTTATCGGCTATAGGAAGTAAAGGTGTGGATTCAAGGTGAATGGATTTGATGATAAATGATTAATACGAAAAAGCCGGATTAATCATTTATTAGCTTTTATTAGACCATAACTTATTTCGTTTTTAATATCATAGTAGTCGATTGGAGAATATAATTTATGGGGGTGTACTCCTCAAAGTGTTCGCCCTTTTTAAATACATGAACTACATTTGGGAATAATTTATAGTCAACAGGGTGTATAGCGTTTGGATTATGGTACATATATATGGCTGTGCACCATGGTTCTTGATAGTTAGGGTCACTTACATCGGCTGTAAATGGATGTGGGTCTGCATCCTGATCTGTTTTAACACCACTAACGTACACTTTAAATCCACTCGCCTCCACACCTGCAAGAATTCCCATCCGGTTAAACTTAGGTATGGTTGCTTGAGTAGTGAGTAAAACGGCAGAAACATAATTGTTTTGTTCTGAGCCAAAAAAGTTCGACTTGATACTTCTATTTTCATCTGTATGTCTTTCAATAGGAATGCCTGAATCAATATCAATCCCGTACAAATAACTATACAAGGCTTCGCTTGAAAAGGACATGGACATTCTTTTCGAATAATCCTGCATTGCTATGATAAATGGTTTTTTTTGTGTATGGTTCAGTTCCCAGTAATGAACTTTCTCTGGTTCAGGGCAATGCCGGACTTTTTTTAATAAACTTCTTGCGAACTTAAAAGGCATGGCTTTTAGAATGTGTTTTCTTAATTCATCCATCTGCTCATCGTTAATGACTTTTCTTTCAAGAGGGTCTTCTATTTCAGCAATACTTACAGCCTCTACAGCAATTTCCACACCGAATTTAGATAGTAGAAAATCTGGTTGATTGTATTCCCTATTCATTTCAAAGTCGAGTTCGTAAAATACAACACTCAAATACAACTCAAATAACCTTGAATTAAATGCGTCGCTATGGAAATCCCTGATAAATATCCCATCAGGATCTTTGAACCAGTATGCTAATTCCTCAAGAACAATATAAGCAGGAAAATGAAGAGGGTCTTCGAGGAGCATTTTTATATAAATATTTCTTTTTTCCTCTGGAACCTTACTCAAGAATAAGGAAAAAGGCTTGGTTGATTCATCACCTTGCATGAATGTACCGTTCTGGTGCTGCGCTAGCATCTTTGGTATGCAATCGTTTAAATCATTAAGCAAGACATCCATTGAATCAAATGAAGCCAAGACGTTTATTGCTCTGAATTTTTTATCTAAATCTCTACCCAATACTATTGCGTTAAAATCTTTATCAATATTGCATAGAATGATTGTGGATAATAATGTTATCCCATCATTTTCATGTTTAAACCAGCGTATTTCTTCAGAGAATGTCTTGAGGTAAGGTGAGCGGCCGTAAAAATAAATATCAAATTGTTCTTTACTGATCTCGCTGAAGTGTAATCCTGCGTTCATACCAATTCCTTTTCAATAAACAGTTAGCCTTTAGGAGTGATTCCCTTTTTCTTTAATTCAGATCTAACTATTTCTTTAATCCAATTGCCTAAGCTCATCATGCAGTTGAATCATAATACAACTCCCTATAGTGCTCGCAACCCTATAGGGCGTCTGACCGCACCGTTAACTGGAGTAACCACTATGGCAGGAACACAGCATACCCAAACTCACCCTAAACTTACATGGGCTGTTAGCAATGTCCGTTCCTTGCTCAGGCTGTGTGAAAACCCTAACCTATAACTGAAGTGCGCGCATCTACGCAAAATCTGGAATTGATCGACTGATTAGCTGAGCCAAATTTTACGTATGAGCGGAGTTTTCAGCCCTGTTATAAGGCAGTGTAAGCGACCAAAACAGTTTTCACAAAGCCTGCGCTCACAGCAGACCTTCTGCTCAGTTAGTTCGGCCGCTTAGTGCTAGCCTTAGCTCAGTGATAACAAGAAGCAAAGTAAGAATCCGAGTGCCCTCATGGTCTTACCTTGAAGTGTAAATTTTAATCCCATTAGAGTTAAAAGCTGCGCCACCATTAAAGACAATCGCAACACTTTTAATTGGCCTAGTTAGACCAACATACAACTTGGCTCGTGAATCATTAGTGAGTGCAGCGCTATTATCTTGGAACCACTTCAACATAGGTTCAGTAGGAAAGATGATCACACGTTCAAATGTCAGGCCTTTAGATGTACCAAAGGTAAAAACAGGATAACGTTCATCAACGGTACGCCTTTTATCCCAGCGCAACTGCACGGGAGTATACGTTTCTAGGTAGTGACTCAGTAATTTTTCAGGCAGCAGGAAGACTCCATCGTGATCGGAGATTTCACGAACGTTAGAGGCTGAAGGGGTAAAGGCAGGATAAAGTTTGTTGGCAAAATCATTGATTTCATGAAAGCACCGAAAGTTCTCATTCAACATTTTATCATCAACTGTGACCCCTGCCGCCTTGTCATCAAAGAAATTCACAATGGCAGCTTTTTTGTACTTCGCATTTTTCTCGGTATTGACGGTACTGTAAGTGGCCTGACGCGGGTCGCCGACCAGCGTGATTTTAATGGGTGACCTGAACAGTGTTTGAAGAATTTCAAGATCGTAACCAGCAAGATCCTGAACCTCATCCACATAAATTTCATCAAAGCACGACGCCAACCGTGCGATGACTTTTCCGCTCGACTTCTCATTACAGCGAAGAGAAAGTTTGGCCATTTTATCGGAGTAAAGCTTAAAATCAGGACTGAAATAGTGCTGCCTGAAATCTTTCTCCCCCCAGTAGATGGGTCTCCCCGCGACCTTATAAGGCTTTACACCGGATTTGCTGCTGCAAAGGAGCATTCCTTTGACGTCATAGTCAAATAAACACCCCTGATAGGGTTTTATCCAATGTTTAATCAGAAAGGAAAACCAGGTGATCACATACAAATTAGGCGGGACACACCCATTCTCTTTAATGATTTTGACATTTATTTCATCCCGGCATGCTTCGGTGAACGTGGTAATCAGAATACGCTTTCCTGAAGTGACAGCCTTTAATGCTTCACTGACTACAAAGGTACTTTTACCTGCTCCAGCAGATGCGATGATGACTTTGTTCATTTGATCGCATCCAGAATGTACTGCGGATACTGTATGCTGAGCGTCGCAGTATTCGTATAGTTAAATATCTTCAATGCGCAATCTGTTTTATTCGCATGCATGTAAATGCGTAAGTCATCATCAGAAGTATGTGTAGTACCTAAAATGGCATTAAGGCTTGCCCTACTGTTCGCCTTAAGCAATTTGGGCTCAAGAGTATTGTAATTGTATTTTTTCGTGCCCACCATCAGCGTACCGGTATCAACAATCGGGTCAACACAGATATCAATGTGTGGTTTTATATTCTCGCCCATATAGGCACTGTATTTTTTCTGAATTGCGGCAATATCGCCATCATTGTCCGTTACGACGCGGGTAGGTTTGTCGATAATCGCTGCTATTTCCAGAAATCTCAGAAAAGAAATCCCTACTGAAATAACTTCGATCCCGTCCTCAATGGGTACTCGTCCCTGGTTCGCATCCATGTAGGCCTTCTGAACCACAAGTTCGTCTGAATCGCCTTCAACCAGAATAGCTTTCTTACACAAAACCATTCGAAGCGTGTCGTAACCCGCAATCTTTTCGAAGAATTCTTTCGTGCTAGGTGTTAACGAAGCCAACTTGGTCGTCTTGTGGTTCGAGAGAAAAATCAGATCACCAAGACCGAGTTTATTTGCAACGAAACTACTGTGAGTCGTAATGATGATCTGTTTACCTTTACAGTTATCTTTGATTGTCTTAATGAGCAGATTAAGCTTGGTGTGCGATAGGTTATTTTCAGGCTCTTCAATGAGAATGACATTCGACTCTTTGGCTTTATTGTGCGATAGAGCCAAATTTGTCTTCACAATGCTTTGCTCGCCCTTTCCAATGTAGTTAAACGGAACATCATCCAGGCAGGTAATCAGGCTTGATTCCCATGCTTTTTGAGAGGAAAGTTCAACTGAGATAGTGACCTTTTTACTGGTGATCTTGCTTGCACTGATAATTTTCTTATTGATGGTTTCGATAGACTTGTCTGATATGAAGGCTTCTTTCATCTTACGGTGCGACTGAGAAACGCTAATGACCTCATCATCCGTCAGCAAATCTTTGATTATTCTGCCAATGTAAACATCTGACCCATTGCTGCCTCTGGCCGAGGATGAATCAATAAATGCGGACTTGAGGGGGATGTTACGTGATAAAAGTGCGTCCCTGCTGAAGCTTTTCCACTCAATATCGTAATACTCTATAGGTAACGTTCTGATATCACCTACTTTCAAGAGTGCTTCATAGGCAGCCTTATAGTCCTCGTTAAACTTGATTTTAAATACAACTCCCACTGAGGATGACTTCAGGCAATTACCATCCCCCTCCAGAAAAACAGTGTCAGGCGTTTTTTGGAAGTGGAGCTCAACGAATAGCGCTGGCGGTGGCAATATAGCTGCGGTTGCGAGACTGGCTAGATACTCCTTCACCAATTGGTCATTAAAGAGATATTGGCTGATGTTGTTCTTGACAGGTTTCCCTGCATACAAACCCGTCAAACCTAAATTGATAGCCTCAAGGATGGTACTTTTTCCTGCTTCATTATCGCCTACAATAATGTTCACTGACTCATTGAACTCGATGCAGAACCGGTCTTTAAATCCCTTAAAACCATCAATAATTAACTTTGTAATAACCATTAACATCTCCATTACATGTTATGCGCAATCAATTCAGGAAAAAATACTTGATGAAAAGTGGATTGGGGTTAGTGGCAGCAGGTTAAATATCTACCGAGCAATTGACCTGTCCCTTTCAATACAATACTCCAAAGTTAGTAATACCACTATCGACTGTAGGAACAGTTGAGCCTTCCGCTCCTCGCTCATAAGGGACTACCATACTCAAATCTCCCACATTGTAGGAGGTTTGAGTATGAATACGTCACCTTGTAACAAAGGCCGTATCATCGGCCAAAAAAGACCACTTCAGATATCTCATATCTGGTGGATCCGGATCCGGCTTGAACTGGAAGGTAAAACACGCGACTTGGCTCTATTCAATATGGCCTTGGACATTAAGCTTCGGGGCTGTGATCTGGTCAAACTCAAAGTATCTGATGTTGCATATGATAGCTCTGTTGACCTGCTCCCCATTGATTGACACAGAATGATGTTAGCAATGTCCGCTTTTCGCTGTGAGTTCAACTGATGGACGC